>JACRNN010000037.1 GCA_016234955.1 Deltaproteobacteria bacterium
GATGGACTGGGACAAGTTCGAGGATACGGTCAAAAAGGCCGTCCACTTCCTCGACAACGTCATAGAGATGAACAGCTACCCCATCCCGCAGATAGAGAAGGTCACCAAGTCCAACAGGAAGATAGGGCTCGGGGTCATGGGCTTCGCGGACATGCTCATAAGGCTCGGCGTCCCTTATAACTCCGAGGAGGCAATAACGCTCGCCGAGGATATAATGGCGTTCATACAGGAAAAGGGGAGGGAGGCCTCGGTGGACCTCGGGCTAAAGCGCGGCTCCTTCCCGAACTTCAAGGGCTCAGTCTACGACGGCAGGAAAAAGGCCGTCAGAAACGCCACCGTCACGACGATAGCCCCGACCGGGACCATTTCCATAATCTCCGGGTGCTCTTCCGGCATAGAGCCCCTCTTCGCGCTCGCCTTCACGAGGAACGTCATGGAGGGGACCGAGCTCCTCGAGGTGAACCCGCTCTTCGAGGAGGCGGCGCGCGACAGGGGCTTTGACAGCGCCGAGATAATGAAGGAGGTAGCCTCCTCCGGCACCCTCCACGACGTGGCCGGGATACCGGGCGACGTCAAAAAGGTCTTTGTCACGGCGCACGATATAACCCCTGAGTGGCACATCAGGATGCAGGCCGCGTTCCAGAAGTATACGGACAACGCGGTCAGCAAGACCGTGAACTTCCCCAACGAGGCGACGGTCGAGGACGTGATGAAGGTATATCTCGCCGCCTACAGGCTCGGGTGCAAGGGGGTGACGGTATACAGGGACGGCTCAAGGGACGTCCAGGTGCTGAACAAGGGGAGCGAGAAGCCCACAGCCCTTAGGGGCGAGGGCGTGGCCGTGGAGGCGATAGTGGAGCGTCACCCCGCGTTGCCGCACAAGCCCAAGTCCAGGGGAGAGGTCGCCTTCGGCGTGACCAAGAAGATGAAGACCGGTTGCGGCAACCTCTACGTGACGATAAACGAGGACGAAGAGGGCAGGCCGTTCGAGATATTCACCCAGATAGGCAAGGCCGGGGGGTGCGTGGCCTCGCAGTGCGAGGCCATGGGCAGGATGACCTCGCTCGCCCTCCGAAGCGGGGTGGAGGCGCAGGATATAGTAAGGCAGATGCGCGGCATAAGCTGTCACCTGCCGGTCGGCTACGGCAACGGCAAGGTGATGTCGTGCGCTGACGCCGTGGCCCAGGCCATGGAGTGGTATCTCGGCCTCAAGATGAATAGCAACAACACCCTGTCGTTAGGGGGGCTTCCGGGGGGCTATGCGCTGGAGAGCCACAGGGTCGACCTCTCGCTCGCCCCGGAGATACTCAAGCGCGGCGCCTGCCCGGACTGCGGCGGCACGGTAGAGCACGCGGACGGGTGCGTGGTATGCAGGGGCTGCGGGTATTCAGAGTGCGGTTAGCGAAGAAATATCGGGTTGTTGAGAAAAGCGCCCTCCCTTTTCAAGGGAGGGCGCTTTTTTTCATGGAAGAGGATTTCATGAGACGCCGGACGCCTATTCGACGCGAGGCGCACCGCGCCTGATTAGACCCCAAAGGAAACACTAAAAGCCTTGACGAAAACCGGGCGTTCAGATATCTTTTAAGGGTTATGAAAGAGCTCGCAGCCATAGTCCTTGCGGCCGGCAAGGGCACGAGGATGAAGTCGAAGATGCCGAAGGTCCTGCACAGGGTGGCGGGCTCTCCGATGCTCTACTACCCTTTGAGCGTCCTGAAGGGTCTCAAGGCAAAGAGGGTGATAGTCGTCGTGGGCCACGGCGCCGCGCAGGTGAGGGCCGCCTTTGCGCACGAGAAGGCCGAGTTCGTGACGCAGGCCGAACAGCTCGGCACTGGTCACGCGGTCAAGACCGCTGTAAAGGGGCTTGCCGGTTTCAGGGGGGATATACTGATACTCTCCGGGGACGTGCCTCTCATAACCGGGGAGACAATAAAGGCCCTGCGCACGATACACCGAGGCGCGTCCCTGAAGAAAAGGCCCGCGCTCTCGATGGTCACGGCCCTGCTCGAAGACCCGTTGGGGTACGGCAGGGTCATAAGGGATGAGCACGGGGCCGTCGTGCGTGTCGTTGAGGACAGGGATTGCAGCCCGCTACAGAGGGAGATAAACGAGGTGAACGCGGGCATATACCTCGTCTCATCAAAGTTCCTTCTCGGAAACATAGGCAAGGTCGGCAACAGGAACGCCCAGGGGGAGTATTATCTGCCCGACCTGATAGAGATAGCCGTGAAGTCCGGGGAGAAGGTCTCGGCCCTCACCCACCTCTATCCGGAAGAGGTCTTCGGTATAAACAACAGGGTCGAGCTCGCCAGGGCCGATAAGATTATGAGAAAGAGGACTGCCGAGGCGCTCATGATGGGCGGCGTCACCATAATCGACCCGGATTCCACTTATATAGACGCGCAGGTCAGGGCCGGGGCCGATACGATCATCTATCCGGGCGTCCATCTCATCGGCGATACCGTCATAGGCGAGGATTGCGTCATAGAGGAGAACGTGAGGATCGAGGACTCGTCCATCGGGGACGACTCTATTGTAAAGAGCCACTCCATAATCGAAGATAGCACAGCCGGGAAAGAGGTGTCGATTGGGCCTTTCGCAAGGTTGAGGCCCGGCAGCGTTATAAAAGACAAGGCCCGCATAGGGAATTTCGTTGAGGTCAAAAAGACGGTGGTGGGCAAGGGGAGCAAGGCCAACCACCTGACCTACCTCGGGGACTCGGTCATTGGGGAGGGGGTCAACATAGGCGCGGGCACCATAACCTGCAATTACGACGGCTTCAGCAAGCACACGACTACGATTGAGGACGGCGCGTTCATAGGGAGCGACAGCCAGCTCGTGGCCCCTGTGAGGGTCGGCAAGGGCGCGTACGTCGGCTCGGGCACCACCGTCACCAGGGACGTGCCCCCGAACTCGCTTGTGACGACGAGGGCCGAGGAGCGTGTCATCGAGGGGTGGGCGGAGAGGAAGAGGCGGAAGGGGCGGAAGAAGGGGCATTGAAGATATTTGGCGATTGAGGCGGGTAGGATGGGTTGAGCGAAGCGAAGCCCATCGTTCGCGTTGGACTCCCGGATGAGGAAAGATACCGGAGTGGAGTAGGGCGGGTCACACCCGCCGCCACACCAGATACATAGGCCGTAGGCCGTAGGATGGGTTGAGCGAAGCGAAGCCCATCGTTCATGGTTGATATTTTGGCGAGCGGAGCCCACCCTTGTATACAGGAGAGCGTCTTATTGAATTGGGCCGCTTGCGCGGATGATGTCGCCGTGGGCGAGAGATGACGATTTTGTGATGGGCTTCGCTTCGCTCAACCCATCCTACTATACTGCAAGTTGCTATGAAAAACATTGAGACGGGCGGGTCACACCCGCCGCCATATTAGCGCCATACGATGCGCTTCGTTCCTCAGCGCATCGTTCGCGTTAAGCTTTAACCACCACCTCGATACAAAACCTCTAATGGGAGTCTACAATACATGTGCGGGATAGTGGCGTACTCAGGGCCGAAAAACGCCTGCGAAGTGCTCCTTGACGGACTGAAGAGGCTTGAGTACAGGGGGTATGACTCCTCTGGCATCGCCGTCATCAAGGACAACGGGATAGAGCTTAGAAGGAGCGTGGGCAAGCTCGATAAGCTCGTAGCCGAGGTCAATAAAAGGCCGGTCGAAGGCCGTATCGGCATAGGGCACACCCGCTGGGCCACCCACGGCAGGCCCTCGGAGCAGAACGCCCACCCCCACGTCGAGGGCGGGGTCGCCGTGGTGCATAACGGCATAATAGAGAACTACCTCGTTCTGAAGGAAGAGCTTCAGAAGCAGGGGGCGAAGTTCAAGTCCGAGACCGACACCGAGATATTGAGCCACCTCATACACAGGGAGATAAAAAAGGGCAGGGGCCTCGAAGACGCCGTCAGGGAGGCCGTAAAGCACATCAAGGGGACCTACGCCATCGCCGCGATAAGCGAGGCTGAGCCGGACAGGATAGTCGGGGCGCGGATGGAGTGCCCCCTTATCCTCGGCATAGGCAGGGACGAGGCCGTGCTCGCCTCGGACATACCGCCGATACTCAACCTGACGAGGAAGGCTGTTTTCTTGAACGACGGCGAGATGGTGACGATCACCGGGCAGGACGCAAAGATCACCACCTTCGACGGCAAAGAGGTCAAGAGGGCCCCCTCGGTCATAGACTGGTCGCCTGTGATGGCCGAGAAGGGCGGGTACCGCCACTTCATGCTCAAGGAGATATTCGAGCAACCGAGGGCCATAACCGACACCTTCAGGGGCATCATAAAAGAGGAGAGCGGGGACGTATTCCTCAACAGGTTCGACATCCCCATCGACGGGATAGAGCGGATATACATAATCGCCTGCGGCACGTCTTGGCACGCGGGCCTTGTGGGGAAGTTCTACTTCGAGGACTTCATGAGGGTCCCGGTCGAGGTAGACCTCGCCTCCGAGTTCCGGTACCGCAACCCGCTTGTGGACGGTAAGACCCTCGTCGTCTCCATCTCACAGTCCGGCGAGACCGCCGACACCCTGGCCGCTATAAAGGAGGCCAGGAAAAGGGGCGCCCATACGATCGCCGTATGCAACGTCATGGAGAGTAGCCTCACGAGGGAGGCCCACTGGTCCCTGATGACGCACGCTGGCCCGGAGATAGGGGTGGCCTCAACCAAGGCCTTCACCACACAGCTCACGGCGCTCTATCTCCTCGGCGTATACTTCGGCAGAAGGTCGGGCAACGTAACGATTGAAGTCGGCAAGGCGCTCATACAGGACCTTGTAAGGCTCCCCAAGAGGATAGAAGAGGCGCTTGACAGGGCGGGGTACGTCGAGGCGCTTGCAAAGAAGTACTTCCACTTCAGGGACTTCATCTACCTCGGCAGGGGGATGAACTACCCGATAGCCCTCGAGGGCGCGCTAAAGCTCAAGGAGATATCCTACATCCACGCCGAAGGCTATGCCGCGGGCGAGATGAAGCACGGCCCCATAGCATTGATAGACGAGGACATGCCGGTGGTGGCCCTGGCGCCAAAGGGCCCAAGCTACCCCAAGATGCTCGGCAATATGGAAGAGGTGAAGGCGCGCGGGGGGCGCCTCATCGCCATAGTGAACGATAACGACGCCGAGGCCTCAGGCAGGGCGGACGATATAATAACGGTCCCGGAGTGCGCGCCCCACTTGACGCCGATACTCCTCTCGGTGCCGCTTCAGCTACTGGCCTATCACATAGCGGTATTGAAAGGGACGGACGTGGACCAGCCGAGGAACCTCGCCAAGAGCGTCACGGTGGAGTGAGGCCAGGGTAAACGGCCGTACCGGTTAAGACGCGCGGTATATTTATCCGCTTTCGTTAAAAACAGAGGCCCCTCCCTTTAGGGAGGGGCCTCTGTTTTTAAGCCTTTGGGATTTAAAGAAAGCGTCGCATGTTCAGCCTTTCAGCTCGCCGCGACCCTATTCATGCGGCCCAGGTCTATCTCCTCAAACCTCCGCGAGCAGACGGCCCATTCGATGTTCCTCATGAATGCGTCTATGTATGGGGGCCTCTTTACCCCGTAGTCTATGACGTAGGCGTGCTCATAGACGTCCAGCACCAGGATGGGGACCACGTTTGCGGGCACATTGTTGTTGTGGGTGTCGAGGCAGTAGTTGTGGAGCCTTCCGTCATAGGCGCTTAAGCCCAGTATCACCCACCCGCGCGCGGCCATGCCGCAGGCCTTGAAGTTATCCGCCCACTTCTCGAAGGAGCCGAATTCCTTTGCCAGCATGTCGGCGAGTTTGCCTTTGGGCTTGATCTCCTTGCCGCCGAGGTTCTCGAAGTAGAACTCATGGAGTATCACGCCGTTCAAGGCGAAGGTCTCGTCGGCTTTAAGGGCCCTGAAGTCGCTGAATACCTGGTTCGCCTTCGTGATGTCCACGCTCCTCAAGCGCTCTTCTATCTCGTTCAATTTGTTCACGTACCCGGTGTAGAGGATATCCCTGTGCTGGGATATCTGGCTCTCTGAAATCCCGTCAAGCCCCTTAAGCTCGAATTTTTTGGGTTGATGCGCCATGTCAGGCCTCCTTCCTTGGTTATAGATTTTATAAGGTTATTAAAGGGTTATGCCGCCGCTGGATTTTTATGGACGCGACGGACGGATGTTAAATTAAATCAGCTAAAACCGGATATGTCAAGGGAGCGGGGCGGATTTTATCGCGTGAGAGGGAGGGGGAGGGGGAGGGCTACAAGAACCTGTTGAGGACTATGCTCAGTACGCTTATCACCACCGACCCGACGATCGCGGCAAGAAAGCCTGACACCACAAAGCCGTCCACTATATGTCCCACCGACCAGAGGATGAGGCCGTTTATCACGAGGGTGAAGAGACCGAGCGTTATGAGGCTTATAGGCAGGGTGAGGAGCAGGATGACGGGCCGTATGAAGATATTCATCAGGCCGAGGAGCACGGACGCCTTTACCGCGGGCCAGTAGCCTTCCACGGTTATGCCGGGCACGAGGTATGCCGCAAGGAATATCCCGGCCACGAGTATCAGCAGACGCAGTATTAGTTTCATAGGTCTTTACGGCTCTGAAAGGCCGCCGGGCTGTTTTGAGAGCACGTCGAGCATCTGCCGGTGGATAAGGCCGTTTGAGGCGAGGCATTCCCTGCCGTGGATGGAAAAAGGGCCGCCCTTGAAGTCGGTCACCACCCCGCCCGCTTCTCTTACTATAAGCCATGCGGCCGCCACGTCCCAGGGACGGAGCTTCATCTCCCAGAAGCCGTCGAACCTGCCGCACCCCACGTAGCTCAGGTCGAGCGCCGCCGCTCCGGCCCTCCTTATGGCCTGGGCCCTTACGGCGAACCTGCCGAAGTGGTCGAGGTTATTCTCCGTGGAGGAGCGGACGTCATAGGGGAAGCCCGTGGCCAGGAGTCCCTTGCCGAGAGAATCGATCCCGGAGACCGCTATCTTCACGTTGTTGAGGTACGCCCCCTTGCCGGCCTCGGCCACGAAGAGCTCGTCGAGCATCGGGTTGTAGACGACCCCGAGGACTACGGCGCCGTTATCCTCGAGCGCTATGGAGACGCAGAACCAGGGGAACCCGTGGGCGTAGTTGGTGGTGCCGTCGAGAGGGTCTATGACCCACCTGCGGCCGGAATTCGAGAGGAGCTCGGCGCCCTCCTCGGCGAGTATGCCGTGGTCGGGAAAGACCCGTTTTATCTCCTCCACGATTATCGACTCGGCCCGCGTGTCCATCTCGGTCACCAGGTCGACCGCGCCCTTGAACTCTATCCTCCCGGCGCGTCCAAGGTTCTCCCTGAGGAGAGCGCCCGCCTTCCTCGCGGCGTTTACGGCAATCTCTCTTATATCCATTTAACCATATCCTGACCATCGCGTGAGATTTAACATGGGCGTAAAAAACTATTGGCCCGGACTGTAAGTACATACGGTCCGGGCCAAAAGTCAAAAGGCTGTGCCCTGATGACGCGACACAGTCTTTTATGAAGAAGGGCAGCAGCCCGAACAATCCGGCTTTTTCGGGGTGTCTTCTTTCTTTGCGCTGTCCTTTTTGGCGTAGTCGGTCGCGTGCCAGCCGCTGCCTTTAAGGACGAAAGAGGACTGCGAGATGAGCTTCTCCACCTTCTTGCCGGAGCAGTGGACGCAATCCGTGATGGGTTTGTCGGAGAACTTCTGGATTACCTCGAACTCCTTACCGCAATCCGTGCACCTGTATTCGTAGATCGGCATATAGTCGGAAACCTCCTAAAAAAATCTTAGTCTCGTATTACCGACGCCAAGCCTATTTAAGCCCTTCGGCCTTGATAACGCCGTTACTCTTATATTTTAGGGCCCGGGCCCGTTAATGTCAAACTTAAAATTGCGCGCGGGATGATGGGAGTCTACTTCACGAGGTAGGAGCCGAGGGTCTCCCTGCTCCCCTCGAAGCTCGCAACCGTCCTTGCGCTCCACTCCGGTCTTACCGTATAGGAGGAGGGCGACGAGTAATACGAGTCTATCGCCTGCCTGAGGACGCCTGTCATAGACGCCACGTAGCTCTTCGTCCTCTGGCGGCCCTCTATCTTGAACGCCGCCACGCCGGCCTCTATGAGCCCAGGCAGTATCTCAAGGACGTTGAGCGACTCCGGGTCCTCGATGGCGTAGGCCGTCTCATCGCCGGGCCTGATGTAGCGCCCCTTGCAGCATGTGGGGTACGGGGAGTATTCCTCCGGGCCGAGCCTGTTCAAAAGGACGTTGTTGAGGGAGATGGTCATGCCTCCGCCGCCTGTAGGGGCGAAGCGGACGAACCTCGATGGCGAGCAGGCCCCCTCGGTGTTGGTGGACGCGCCCGTGACAAAAGAGGAGAGGTAGCACCTGCCCTCTATGTTTATGCACAACCCGCCGAGGGCGAAGACCTCTATCTCCACGTCCGTGTTCTTCTTCAGCTCCCTTATTTCCCGGACGGTCAAGACCCTGGGGAGCACGACCCTTTTTATGCCGAAGTGCCTGTTGTAGAAGTTTATGCTCTCGTAGTTGGACGCGCTCGCCTGCGTGCTCAGGTGGAGGTTGGCCCCCGGGTGCCTCTCTCTGGCGTACTTGAGGATGCCGAGGTTGGCTATTATGACGGCGTCCGCGCCGAGCTCCACGGCGCGGTCAACGGCAATGCGCCACTTCGCGCAGGCGTCCGTCTGCGGGAATGTGTTCACGGCGACGAAGAACTTCTTCCCCTTCGCCCTTACGTGCCTTATCCCCTCGGCTATCTCCTCATGGGTGAAGTTGAGGCCCTCGAAGTTCCGCGCGTTGGTGGAGTCGCTGAACCCGAGGTATACCGCGTCGGCGCCGCTGTCCACCGCCGCTTTGAGGGAAGCGAGGTTCCCGGCTGGGGATATCACCTCGGCCTTTGTCATGCTTGCTCCGCGTCTTGATAGGTAACAGGCCGCTGAAAAAGCCCCATCTGCGATGTCAATGAGTCCACTGGGGCTAAAAAAGCCGTTGCGGCTTCAGAACGCTAAAAAATCGTTGCTCGTCACTGCGGCGTACGGAAAAAGTACGACTTCCCATTGCAATTGTAAAGACGCAATGGGAGCCCTGCCTCGCTCCTCGACGCCTCCGGTCCACCCACGCCAAGTGGCGTGGGTCGGGAGTTTTTTGAGCGGCCTGAACAGACTCAGGGTTTTTCAGCAGCCTATTAAAACGGCACGTCCTCGATGTCGGAAGGTGGCATTTCCGCGGACGGGGGCTCCGGCGCCCCGCCGGATGAGTCCCTCGGCCCGCCGAGCATCTGCATGGAGTTGGCCACTATCTCGGTGGTGTAGCGCTTGTTGCCGTCCTTGTCGTCCCAGTTCCTTGTCTGTATCCTGCCCTCTATGTAGACCTGCTTGCCCTTGGAGAGGTATTCGCCGCAAATCTCGGCGAGCTTGCCGAAGGTCACCACCCTGTGCCATTCGGTCTTGGTCTCTTTCTGCCCTTCCTTGTTCGTTCGCGTCTCGCTCGTGGCCAGCCTGAAGTTCGCCACCGCCATGCCGCCCGGCGTGTAGCGCATCTCGGGGTCGGCGCCGAGGTTGCCGAGAAGAATTACCTTGTTTACTCCTGCCATAAGGATACTCCTGTTTTGGTTGATGGGCGCCTCTAAAAATTGCTCTTTTTCCCGATCTCTTTGTTAGGGCGAAAATAAAAATGGACACATATTAACATATATGCTCCGCTTTTTTATTTTAGCGTTCTGAAACCCCTTGGGTTTTGAGTCCTTGGAGGTTTCACTCGCCCCGCCTCGACCTCGGAAAAAAATGAACCCTCATAGGCATGGGAGCCACCGAGGTTTCAGAACACTAAAAAGCTAATTTTTAGAGGCGCCCTGATTATAAACCGCATAAGCGGTAAAATTTATCGGCGAGACTGTAATTTATCATCCATTGATGGAATCTGCAAGCTTTTTGCTCGCCGCCAGTCCGGCCCTCAAGGCCGCAAAATTTTCATTTTTTTGTCCAAAACATCCATATTAATGGTATATAATAAAATATTGACGTTTCGCTTCTCAGGCGGTATCCGCTTTACGCTCGAAAGGGTCGGTGCATGGCGTTTTTCAGGACATTGCTGGTCTGGGGGGCTGGGTTGCCGGTAACGGCCTTTTTTTTTGCGCTGATGCTCATATCCTACGTATTCGGCTGTGGCGGCAGATGCATGGGCAGGCTCACCGCGCTCTGGGGCGGGGCAATACTCGCGCTCGCGGGGGTGCGCCTGAACATAAGTGGGGTTGATAACATCCCCCGTGGCCGCGCCGTGATGTTCATGTCAAACCATCAGGGGGCCTTCGACATCCCGGCCCTGCAGCGGGCGATCCCGGCGGACTTCCGGTGGGTCGCGAAAAAGAGCCTCTTCAAGACACCCCTTATCGGCTGGGCCATGTCCATTGCCGGATATATCCCCATAGAGAGGGAGAATGCCGCGAGCGCTTTTAAAAGCCTCGAGGCCGCGGCCGACAGGATAAGGATGGGCGTTTCCGTGGTGATATTCCCCGAGGGTACCAGAAGCCAGAGCGACGAGCTGTTGCCGTTTAAAAGGGGCGCGTTCATGCTCGCCGTAAAGAGCGGCGTCCCGGTCGTGCCGGTAGCCATAAAGGGGACGAAGGGGATACTGAAGCGTGGAGGTTTTTTCATAACGCCCGCGGATGTCTCCGTCTCTTTCGGCGTGCCGTTCCCCACAGAGGGGATGGAGGAGAAGACCCTCCGGACTATGACAAAGGACTCCATAAAAGAGATGCTCGCGTGATCCGACGGGATGCGGGAAAATTCAATTTGCCGTCTTTGGGTTGAATAAATTTCGCCGGATTCATCAAGAAAAACAGTAAGATGTAAAATCAGGTATGGAAAAGAAACACCGTATATTGCATGCATAATGAATCGTAAGCTTCAGGGACCTTTCTGTAATCAGGTCTATTTTGATATGGAGAGTCATGCGTTTGAAACGCAGGGCCATGAAGATACTGGTGCGAAAACCAAAAAAGAGAGGCTCGTCGCGCGTGATATCGGTTTCGGTTTTTCCAGGGTCAGCTGGTGCGGGAATGACAAATTTTTGATTTATGGTTATACAAGGGGTTTAAATTTATTGGATCTGGCAACTCGAAAGTGGACGATAATAAGCACGGATGGCGCAAAAAAATATCCCTTGAACTGCACGAGGGACGGGAAGTGGGTCTTATATGTTGACAGGAAAAGCTGGCGGATAGACAGGGGGCGCATCGAGCCTCCTGAGGGGGAGCTGGAGGGCGAGGCCATGTGGCAGGGGTACGTTGTGGACCTTTACCGCTACGAGGTGGCTACGGGCAAGGTGGAAAAATTCGCCACAAGGCGGGACAGGCCTGAATCCGCCGACGTTGTATCTCCGGACGGGGCAAAGGCCTTTCTCGGGGGCAGGCATGATACGCCGTTTGAGATGCCGGAGCCGAAGTGGGAGGTGCGCTGGCTTGATAGCGAGTGGACCCATCTCAAGCCGACATGGCTTGCCGATTCATCTGGCATAGTCACGATGGTATACGACGAGATGAGTAATGCGAGCCTGGGGGTGGAGATTTTTGGTGAGAACGGCTGGTCGAGGGTATTTATCCCGGGCCGCGACCTTGGCATCAAAGGGCGGCCTGGGAATCCAATAGCTATAAAAAACAAAACGTTCTTTCTGCGTTCGGTTGAATCCTATAGCGAATTAAAGATGGGGAGATTGATGGGGAGAAACAGGTATTATTTTTATACCTGCGACATTAAACAGGGCGGGCTGGATTGCAAGGAAATATTGGAGTTCGATCTGAAGTTTACGGACATCAGTTACGCTGTGTTGCCTGATGGGGATATAGTTTACAGGGAAAGCGACGATTGGTGCATCCGCCGTTTTTCACAAAGCCGGGCAAAGACCGAGTGTATTGTTGACGGGGCTGATTTAGGATGGTTTTATGGTCTTTCGCCTGACGGAAGCCGGATAGTATACAGGCGTAGTGGCAAAAAAGAGAACAAGGGCGCCAGCTCTGATTTATACATTATGGAGATCAACTGATAAGGAGGGAGCAGATGGGAGAATTAAAGTTCAAGGTACCGGTCACGGATGATATAAGAGACGTGTTCGGCACGGTCCGCAAGGACGGCAGGACGCATTACGGGATCGATTACGGCACAAAGGCGGGGACGGAAGTCGAGGCGAGCGAGCGCGGCACGGTGGTGAGGTCGTCGTTTGTGCCTGGAGACCCGAATTATGGGTTTACGGTCATTATCGATCATACCCCTGATGCCGGCGTTGATGAAAGGCATATCTATACGCTCTATGCTCATCTTTCCGCGCTCAACGTGAGTGATGGCGATCTGGTCAGCAAGGGGCAGGCGATAGGGTCGTCCGGCAACACGGGGACTTCAAGCTTTTACGGGAATACCGGAGGCCAGTCCCATCTCCATTTCGAGGTGATAGACACTCAGGGATCCGGGAAAATGAAGTGGAATAGGGAAGGGAGCACAGGTTATAACGGGCATGTTAACCGGGTAGACCCGGAGGGCTATTTTAAAAATAATGATCTTAAAGTGAACGGGACCGTCGGCGATCAGCCTTTATGCGGACAGCCAATGGAAAGCTTCCTCGATAGGATGGACTTCAAGCTCGATGACGCATTCCGTCTGCAGGTTCTGGTGGACGGTGATCCCTCAAAGCCTGGCTATCACAAGCTACGAACGTAAATTCATCAGGATACCCCGCGGCTTGGCCAGCGGGGTATGTTCATTTCAGATGACCCCAGTTCCAAAAGGTGTTAAAATATTCCGTTGCAATCCCATCTGACGACGGATCAAGCGCAAAACATGAAGATGATATATTTAGACAACGCCGCGACCTCCTTCCCGAAGCCAGAGGCGGTCTACGCAAGGGTGGACGATATCCTGCGCAGGATAAGCGGGAGCCCCGGCAGGGCGAGCCACAGGATGGCGATAGAGGCCGGCAGGGTGGTCTTTAACGCAAGGGAGGCCCTCGCCAGGCTCCTCGGCACCCCCGATTCTTCGAGGATAGCCTTCACCAAGAACGCCACCGAGGCCGTGAACATCGCCCTGAAGGGGATATTGAGGCCCGGAGACCACGCCGTAACGACCTCGTTCGAGCACAACTCGGTGGTAAAGACCCTCGGAAGGCTTGAGAAGGACGGCGTAAGCGTGACGAAGGTGAGGCCCGATGGAGAAGGTCTTGTCAGACCGGCTGATATCCTCGGCGCTATACGGAAAGAGACAAAGCTCGTAACCGTCGTCCACGCCTCCAATGTCTTCGGGACCATAGAGCCTGTTGATGAGATAGGCCGCGGGTGCGGGGAGCGGGGGGTCTATTTCATGGTGGACGCGGCCCAGACAATCGGCGCCGTCCCAGTTAATATCGGCGATATGGAGGTCGATATCATCGCCGCGACCGGCCATAAGGCGCTTTTCGGCCCGCAGGGAACGGGGTTTATATATGTGCGCGAGGGCATGGAGTTGGAGCCGTTGATAGACGGCGGCACAGGGGACCTCGACACGATGCTTGAGATGCCCGACCGTCTTGAGTCCGGCACCTTGAATATGCCGGGCATAGGCGGGCTCGGCGCAGGGGTGGAGTTCCTGTTGAAAGAGGGGGTGGATAAGGTCAGGGAGCATGAGGTCGCTCTTGTCGGCGATATCCTTTCAGGACTGGGCGCGATAGACGGGGTAAGGATAATAGGGCCGCAGGATGCCCGGAAGAGGGCCTCCCTTGTGGCCTTCAACGTCGAAGGGGTCCCTCCCGCAGAGGTTGGCCGCAGGCTCGATGAAGGGTTCTCCATACTGGTCAGGAGCGGCGTGCAGTGCGCGCCCGAGGCCCACAGGGAGGCCCTCACGCACCCGGACGGCGCCGTCAGGGTCAGCCCCGGCTACTTCACGAAGCCGGAAGATATCGAGGCGTTCTTGCGGGCCGTAAGGACGATAGCGAAGGGGTAGTTGAGTCCAGGCGGCTGATGCCTGTTAGACAATAATTACAGGTGGCGGCAGGAGTTTCCTCCTGCCGCGTCCGAGGCTTATGCTGTCAGGAGGAAACTCCTGACAGCACGAAGTATGATTCGTGGCTGCCAGATCTGAATTCAGGGTTCAGGTTGCAAACCTGAACCCGCCATAGTTTTTTTTTTTTTTTTAGGGAAGCTCTGATTAATTATGTTTTTCTGTCATTCTGAGGAAGCGTAGCGACCGAAGAATCTCGTAACTTATTGATTTTATAGACGTTGAGATTCTTCGCTTTGCTCAGAATGATACCGATATGCTCATACTCGGAATAGAGTCCTCGTGCGACGACACCGCGGCCGCGGTCGTGGAAGACGGCAGGAGGGTGCTCTCCACGATAGTCGCCTCCCAGGACGATATCCACGGCAGGTACGGCGGGATAGTCCCGGAGCTCGCCTCAAGAAGGCATATAGAGGCCGTGATACCGGTAGTTGAAGGGGCGCTTGAAAAGGCGGGGGTCTCCCTCGGCTCTATCGACGGGGTCTCGGTGACCCAGGGCCCTGGGCTCGTAGGCTCCATCCTCGTCGGACTCTCGTTCGCCAAGGCGATATCGTTCGCCTCGGGCTTTCCGTTGACCGCGGTGAACCACATAGAATCCCACCCACACGCGGCGTTCCTCCACGAAGGAGAGGAAAAAGACGTGCCGGGCTATCCTTTCGTCGCCCTCGTCGTCTCCGGCGGGCATACGACGCTATTGCTGATGGAGGGGCCCACCGAATACAGGGTCCTGGGGCAGACGCTCGATGACGCGGCCGGCGAGGCCTTCGACAAGGTGGCCAAGCTCATGGGGCTCGGCTATCCGGGGGGGGCCGCAATAGACGCGCTCGCAAGGCAGGCGGACCCAGGCAAGGTCGCCTTCTCAAGGCCCTACATCGCCAAGGGGAGCCTGGACTTCAGCTTCAGCGGGATAAAGACCGCGGTGCTCAACCACGTCAGAGGCTTAAGCCTCAAGGACGGCGAACTGATCCCCGAAGCCGCTATAAGGGATATATCCGCCGGGTTCCAGGAGGCGGTCGTCGACGTCCTTGTTGACAAGGCCTTCTGGGCCGCTGACAGGCACGGGGTCGGCGAGATAGTGGTCGCCGGTGGGGTGGCGTGCAACTCGAGGCTCAGGCATAGGTTTGAGGAGAGGGCGCGGAAAGAGGGGGTAAGGCTCTTCATACCTCCCCCGCGCTTCTGCAGCGATAACGGAGCGATGGTCGCGGCATTGGGCTATCATCAGCTTAAGAAGGGTCTGCTCGCCCCCCTGGACCTGAACGCGAGGCCGACGTGGGACGGGTTTTAGCGGTTTTCAGGCCGCTGAAAAAGCCCCATCTGCGGTGTCAATGAGTCCACTGGGGCTAAAAAAGCCGTTGCGGCTTCAGAACGCTAAAAAATCGTTGCTCGTCACTGCGGCGTACGGAAAAAGTACGACTTCCCATTGCAATTGTAAAGACGCAATGGGAGCCCTGCCTCGCTGTTTTTTGAGCGGCCTGTTGGAAATTAAGCTGACGGCCCCGCGGTCGGCGCCGGTAAGAAACCACATACCTCATGTCAAAGTCAAACGACCTTTACGATAGTCCTTTGCCCCGTCCCAAGAAGAGGTTCGGCCAGCACTTCCTCACGGACAGGAACGTCATACGCAAGATAGCGGCGGTAGCGCGCCTAAAGCCCGAGGATTGCGTCGTGGAGATAGGCCCGGGCAGGGGCGCATTGACCGAAGAGTTGTTGGCATCCGGCGCGTGCGTCATAGCCATAGAGGTGGACAGGGAGCTCGCCCCGCTCCTCAGGGAGCGATTCCCCTCGGATAGATTCGAGGTTATCGAGGCCGACGCGTTCAAGGTCTCGCTCCAGGCCATCTCCGAAAGGCTCGGCAAAAGGCTCAAGGTCGTATCAAACCTCCCCTACAATATCTCAGGCCATATAGCGGCCAAGTTCATCAACGAGAGGGCCGCCATCTCAAGCATGGCGCTTATGTTCCAGAAGGAGGTGGCAAGGAGGCTCGTCGCCCGCCCCGGCACCAGGGAATACGGGATGCTCTCCGTATTCTCACAGCTTTACGCGGACTTGAAGATCGAGTTCGACCTCTCGAAGAACCTGTTTTTCCCGAAGCCCGAGGTCGACTCCAGCGTCGTAAGCTTCAGGTTCCTCGACTCGCCGAGGGTGGAGGTGGCGGACCCGGCGTTCTTCTCCTCCGTGGTAAAAAGCTCTTTCTCCCAGCGCAGGAAGACGCTCCTGAACTCCCTTAAACAGCTCGGAATGGAGAAGGATAAGCTCCTCAATGCCCTTGAACTTTGCGGCATAGACCCGCGCAGGAGGGGCGAGACATTGACCCTTGAGGAATTCTCCGGATTGGCCCTGGAGCTTGGCCGGTTGAGGGGCTGATGGCCCCCCACGGGGCCGTCTTAATGGGCATGGGTTGAAAATAAATAGCGAGCGCCCGGCCGGCGGCTTATCCGGGGGCCTCAAATGACGGCAATCCTAAGTCTTGACTTTTTTAATCGCCTGAGATAATTTGTCTCTATCTTCCGGCATGAAAAAACGGGCGCACATACGCCGTGGGGCGGCATAAGGCCCTCAGGGGAATCTTGTAAATGGAAGCAAGGTATATAGCGATCGAAGGCCCCATAGGGGTCGGCAAATCGAGTCTTGCCGCGTTGCTGGCAAGGGAGTTGGGAGGCAGGACGCTGCTGGAAGAGGTCGATGAGAACCCGTTTCTTCCGAAGTTCTACGGCGACATTAAAAAATACGCCTTGCAGACACAGCTCTTTTTCCTCCTGAGCAGGTACCAGCAGCAAAAGGAGATGTTCCAGCAGGAGCTCTTCAATACGTCCGTCATATCGGACTATCTCTTCGCCAAGGACAGGATATTCGCGTACCTCAACCTCGACGAGAACGAACTCGGTCTCTACGAGCAGGTCTACAGGCTCCTTGATACCAGGATACCCAAGCCCGACCTGGTCATATACCTCCAGGCCTCCACCGAGGTACTCCTCGACAGGATAGGCATACGGAACAAGGAGTACGAAAAAAACGTCAAACAGGAGTACCTGGCCAAGCTCAACGAGGCGTACAACAGGTACTTTTTCTACTACAGCGACACCCCTTTGCTGGTCGTGAATACGACTGAGATAGACTTCGTCAATAAAACCGCCGACCTCGCCAACCTCGTCAAGGAGATAAAGACGATGAAGGGCGGGGCGCAGCACTACATACCGCTTGTCTCCGGCAACGGCTGAGCCGCCGGCGGGCTGTCGGGCAATCATTTGAGGCGTTTTACCCTTGCAGACCTCCCGATGCGTTTCCGGGGGGTCTTTTAGTCAGGGCAACTTACACGGGTGGAGGGGTATCGCGTATGAAAAAGATAACCGTTCCGGATATCGCCGGCATGAAGGCCGGGGGCAGGAAGATCCCGGTGCTTACGGCGTACGGCTTCCCCATGGCGCGGATACTCGACATGGCCGGGATACCGATGTTCATCGTCGGGGACTCCGTCGGCATGGTCGAGGCCGGGTGCGAGAACACCATGCCCGTGACGATGGATGAGATGATATACCACTCAAGGGCCGTTGCGAGGGGGAGGACATACGCCCTCATCGTGACCGATATGCCGTTCGGCTCATACCAGACCGGGATAGACGACGCGAGGAGGAACGCCGCACGGCTCGTGAAGGAAGGCGGGGCCGAGGCGGTGAAGGTCGAGGGCGGCAGGAGGATGGCCGGGGTCATAAGGGCTATAGCCGATATGGATATACCCGTGATGGGGCACATAGGGCTTACCCCGCAGTCGATATACAGGATGGGCGGGTTCAGGGTGCAGGGCAGGCTCGACACAGAGGGCGAAAAACTCATGGAGGACGCCCGCGCCGTGGAGGAGGCCGGGGCCTTCTCCATAGTCCTTGAGGGCATGCCGGCGGGTCTGGCGAAGGAGATAACCGGGGCGCTAAAGATACCGACGATAGGCATAGGGGCCGGGCCGCACTGCGACGGCCAGGTGCTCGTGGTAAACGACATGCTCGGGCTCAACCCGGAGGCGCATCTGCCCAAGTACGTAAAGAAGTACGCCGACTTGAAGAGCGAGATATCCTCGGCAGTGGCCCGTTACATGGAAGACGTCTCGGAGGGGAGTTTTCCTTCCGAAGAACATTCATATTAACAGGCCGCATCTATGGAGATAATAGAAGACTTAAGTAAGATGCGTTCCTTTTCCTCAAGCTCAAGGGGCAAGGGCTTGAGGGTGGCGCTGGTCCCCACCATGGGGTATCTGCACGACGGGCACAGGGAGCTTTTAAGGACAGGGAGGCAAAGCGGCGACGTCCTCGTCCTGAGCATATTCGTAAATCCGGCGCAGTTCGGCCCGAAGGAGGACTTCGGCTCCTATCCGAGGGACATGGAGAGGGACCTCTCCGTGGCCCGCGACTGTTCCGTGGACGCGGTCTTTGCGCCACGGCGCGAGGATATATATCCAATCGGCTACAGGACGTACGCGGAGGTGGAGGGGCTCTCAGACCGGCTGTGCGGCGCGAGCCGTCCCGGGCACTTCAGGGGGGTTGCAACCGTCGTCCTGAAGCTCTTCAACATCACGCTCCCGCACGCGGCGGTCTTCGGCCTGAAAGACTACCAGCAGCTCCTCATCATAAGGAAGATGGCGGAGGACTTGAACCTCGGCGTCGAGATAATAGGGGTGGATACGGTAAGGGAGCCGGACGGGCTTGCCATGAGCTCGAGGAACTCTTACCTGAGCGTGGAGGAGAGAAGGGCCGCAAGGTGCATACCCGCTTCCATCGAAGAGGCGCAAAGGGAGTTCGAGAAAGGGGCGCGCCACGCGGGGGCGATAGTGGAAAAGGTGAAAAAGGTCATAGAGAGGGAGCCCCTGGCCGTGATAGATTATATTAAGATCTGCGACGGCTCCACCCTTGAGGATGTGGAGAGGATAGAGGGCGGGGCGCGCCTCTTCCTGGCCGTCAGGGTCGGGAGGGCGCGGCTCATAGACAACTGCCCGATAGGTCTGGAACGGCGGCCCTTGTTATGATAAAATTGATTGGTCCGCGCGGTCAGGCCCAGGCGCGCCGACCCTAACGAAGAGATCGGGTAAAAGAGCAATTTTTAGAGGCACCCATAATATCGGCAAGGGACAACTATCAGGAGGACGTGTCAGGATGCAGCGCGTAATGTTGAAGAGCAAGATACACAGGGCCACGGTAACGGACGCGAACCTCGACTACGAAGGGTCCGTGGCCATAGACGAGTCTCTTATGGAGGCCGCCGGCATATATGAGTTCGAGCAGGTGCAGATATACGACATAGATAACGGCAACCGCCTTACCACATACGCGATAAAGGCCGAGAGGGGCGGCGGCGTCATATCCATAAACGGGGCCGCCGCGCACCTTGCCAAAAAAGGCGACCTCGTCATCATAGCGAGCTACTCCGTATATGAAGAGGAGGAGGCCAGGGACCACGCCCCGCTCCTTGTCTATGTGGACGGGAGGAACGCCATAAAGAAGGTGGGCCGCAAGATCGCCGGTTGTGTATGAAAAAAGGTCTTAAGGGCTATTTCGTAACAGGTCTTCTCGTAGTCGTTCCGTCGTATATTACCGTCTATGTGCTCTCGCTCATAGTGAGGTTCATGGACAATATCTTCACCATCCTGCCCGGCTCCATGCAGCCGGACAACTATCTGCCCGTCCATGTGCCGGGGCTGGGGATATTTTTTACGGTAATAGGCGTATTCCTAATAGGGCTCCTTACGCAGAACTTCCTCGGCCAGAGGATCCTCGATGGGGCCGAGTCCGTCATGGCGAGGGTGCCTATAGTAAGGATAGTCTACAACTCCACGAAACAGCTTATGGAGACCTTCTTCAAGAAGGACAGCGACGGGTCCAGAAAGGTCGTCCTGATCGAGTTCCCCAAGTCGGGGGTATATTCGGTCGGATTCCTTACCGGTAAGGTGAGGGGGGAGATACGGGACAGGACCGGCGGGGATAACGTGAATATATTCATCCCCTGCACCCCCAACCCCACCACAGGCTACTACATAGTTGCGCGTGAAAAGGACGTCATACGCCTGAACATGAGGGTGGAGGACGCCTTCAAGCTCATAATGACGGGCGGGCTGGTCGTGCCTAACAATGACGAGTTCAAGGCGGGGCCTGCATCGCATACCGGGGCAACGGGCCGCGATAAATAGTATTTCATCCGGTTATATCCGCTCGCTTACCCTCCCGGCCAAGCCGCATGGGATCCGCTCGCGATACCTGTTAAAAAATTCTCTAAAGGGGATATGATGGAAAAGGTACTTGAGAAAGAAGCATCCGTTGCCGGACTTGACGAACTCTGCATCAACACCATAAGGTTCCTGGCGGTGGACGCCGTGGAGAAGGCCAACTCCGGCCACCCGGGCATGCCGATGGGAGACGCCCCGATGGCCTATGTCCTCTGGAAGAGGTTTTTGCGGCATAACCCGAAAAACCCGGCCTGGCAAGGCCGGGACCGCTTCGTGCTCTCGGCGGGCCACGGCTCCATGTTATTATATTCGCTCCTCCATCTTACGGGATATCCCCTCCCGCTCGACGAGCTCAAGAGGTTCAGGCAGTGGGAGAGCCTCACCCCCGGACACCCCGAGTACCACCCGGAGATAGGGATAGAGACCACCACGGGGCCGCTCGGCCAGGGCTTTGCCAACGGCGTCGGGATGGGGATGGCGCAGAGGTTCCTCGCGGACCGCTATAACAGGCCGGGGTTCCCGCTCTTCGACTACCATATATACGCGATAACGAGCGACGGGGACCTCATGGAAGGGGTCTCAAGCGAGGCCGCCTCCATTGCCGGACACCTCGGGCTCGGCAATATAATATATCTCTACTCCGACAACAGGATCACCATAGAAGGCTCTACCGGCATCGCCTTCACCGAGGACGTCGCAAGGCGCTTCGAGGGCATGAAGTGGCATGTCCAGAAGGTCGGCGGCAACGACCTCGATGAGGTGGCGCGCGCCATAGAGGCCGCCAGGGCCGAGACGTCCCGGCCCTCCATAATCATAGCGCGCACGCATATCGGCTTCGGCAGCCCTGAGAAGCAGGACACCTCCGAGGCCCACGGCTCGCCCCTCGGCAAAGAAGAGGTGAGGGCCGCGAAGGAGAACCTCGGCTGGCCCCTTTCACCGGACTTTCACATCCCGGAGGCCGCGCTCGGGAGCTTCAGGGGGGCGCTCGATACCGGGGAGAGGATCGAGGGCGAATGGAAGGCCATGTTCGAGGCTTACGCTAAAGAGCACCCCGGGTTGGCCGAAGAGATAAGGGATATCATCGGGGGGAGGAAGAATACCGGATGGGTAAATGACATCCCGGTATTCACGGAAAAGGACGGGGCTATGGCCACAAGGAGCGCTTCTGGAAAGGTCCTCAACGCCATAGCCGGCAAGACCCCGCTGCTCATAGGCGGGTCCGCGGACCTTGCGCCATCCACCAATACGCTCCTCAAGGGGATGGGCGACTTCCTCCCGGACCGCGTCGGAAGGAACCTCCACTTCGGGGTGCGGGAGCACGCGATGGGGGCCATACTGAACGGAATGGCCCAGAGCCGCGCCATCATCCCCTACGGCGCCACTTTCCTCATATTCTCGGATTACATGCGCCCGCCCATAAGGCTTGCCGCCATGATGAAGCTCCATGTCATATACGTATTCACCCACGACTCCATAGGCCTCGGTGAGGACGGCCCCACCCATCAGCCTGTTGAACAGCTCGCGGCGCTCAGGGCGATACCGAACCTGAGGGTAATACGCCCTTCGGACGCAACCGAGGTGGCGGAGGCATGGAAGGCCGCGCTCTTAGACGGTTCTGGCCCGGTGGCCTTGATACTCACCAGGCAGAACGTCCCGGTCATCGACAGGGCCAGGTACGCCCCCGCATCGCTCCTATCCAGGGGGGCGTATGTCCTGATGGACCCGCCCGATGGAGAGCCGGAGGTCATATTGATAGCCACGGGGTCTGAGGTACACCTCGCGCTCGCCTCGTATGAAGACCTTTCAAAGAGGGGCGTGAAGGCAAGGGTCGTGTCCATGCCGAGCTGGGAGATGTTCGAGGCCCAGGAAGAACGATACAGGGCCGGGGTGCTCCCCCCTAATATCAAGGCGAGGGTAGCGATAGAGACGGCCTCTCCGCTTGGCTGGCACAGGTACGCGGGTAGCGAGGGCGACGTCATCGCCATCGAGAGGTTCGGGGCCTCGGCCCCCTGTAAGGTGCTGTTCGAGAAGTTCGGCTTTACCGTTGAGAACGTCACATCGAGGGCGCTCGCCCTTGTGAATATGCATAGCGAGCGCCCAACCCGCGGCTTGCCGCGGGGTCAAGCGAGCGAATAGAAATTGTTTCCTTACATATCGAAGATTCCCCGCGGAAAAGCCGCGGGGAGCTTCAACAGGGTCAAAGGCCTCCGATAGGCCGCTGAAAAACTCTGAGCTTCTGATATACTTATTCTGTCTCGCCCTGTTTTTTAAGCGCCCGTCACTTCACCCGCGCGGCCTCATGGCGTCGCGCGGTTCCACAATACTCCGCACAGTCCCAGGAGCATGACGATGAACCCCTTATCAGAGCTTAAGAAGTCAGGCCAGAGCGTATGGTATGACGGCTTGAGAAGAGGCCTTATCACATCCGGGGAACTCAAACGGATGGTGGAGGAGTACGGGCTCACCGGCGTCAAATCGAGCCCCCTGGCTATGGAGCTGGCTATATCAGGCACGGATGAGTATGACGGGGAGATATCGAAGCATAAGCGCGAGGGAGCGGGCGAGGAGGAGATAATAAAGAGGCTCGCGGCATCGGACGCAAGGGGGGCCGCCGACGCGCTGATGTCCGTATACAGGGAGTCCGACGGCAAGGACGGCTTCGTATCCATCCGGCCGCCGGTCTTATCAGCGGGCACGGCGTTGCGCTTTATCTCGCTTATAGACAGGCCGAACATAATGGTGGAGGCGCCGGGAACGTCCGAGGGCCTCCCCTTGATAGAGGAGCTTGTCTACGAAGGGTGCAATATATGCGTGACGCCTCTTTTTTCGATAAAGGTGTACGAGGACGTTGAGCGCGCATACGTAAGGGGCCTTGAGAGAAGGCGCGGCGATGGCAGGGCAGTGGACAATGTCACGGCCGTAGCAGGATTCTCCATAAGCGGGGTGGACACCCTCGTCGACAGGATAATAGGGGAGAGGGCCGTTGCGGCCTCTTCGCACGACGAGAGGTCCCGGCTCAAGGAGCTCACGGGCAGGGCGGCCCTGGCCAACGCGAGGCTCGCGTACGCGAAGCAGATGGAGATATTCGAAGGCGACGGCTTCAGCGCGCTCAAGGGGGAGGGGGCGGGCGCGTTGAGGCTCCTATGGACGGATACGTCCGTGAAGGACCCGCTCTATAGCGACGTCAAATATATAGAGGGGCTCATCGGCCCCTCGACCGTCAGCGCGATGGAGCTTCCAACGCTCCTCGCCTTCAACGACCACGGCGGTTCCACCGGCGCCCTTGCCGGGGGTGTGGAGGAGGCGGAAAGGGTCTTCTCGGAGCTATCGGCCCTCAAGATAGACTACGACCACTTGAGCCGCGTGCTTGAGGACGCGGCGATAAAGGGCCTCGCGGACTCCCGCGCCCGGCTCGTTGAACGGATAAAAGAGAAGAAGACCGCCTCCGCCGCGAAAAGGGCCGGGGCCGTTGAGTACTCTCTGCGCGGGTTCGAGCCCGCGATAGAGGCGGCCGTCGAGGAGTTGGGCAGGGACAACTTCCTTGCAAGGCTCTGGGCAAAGGACCCGACCCTCTGGAAGCACGACCCGGAGGCGAAGAAGATAATAAGGAACGCGCTCGGCTGGCTTACGGTCCCCGGCATGATGGAGGGACGCAGGGCCGGGATAACGGATTTTGCGGACGAGGTCAGGAGGGAGGGTTTCAAGAGCGTCGTGCTCCTGGGCATGGGAGGGTCGAGCCTCGCCCCGCTTGTGCTGGCCAGGTCTTTCGGGCCCAGGCCCGGATACCCGGAGCTTATCGTGCTCGACTCGACAGACCCTGAGGCCGTCAAGAGCGTCGAGGACGCCGTCGACCTCAAAAAGACGCTATTCATAGTGTCGAGCAAATCGGGCTCAACCATAGAGCCCCTGAGCTTCTTCGAGTATTATTACGCGAGGCTCCATAGTGAGATAGGGGAAGAGGCGGGGTCCAACTTCGCGGCGATAACCGACCCTAACAGCGCCCTTGAGGGGTTTTCCAGGAAGTACAGGATGAGGAAGCTCTTTACCAACCCGCCGGATATCGGCGGGCGGTTCTCGGCGCTCTCGTACTTCGGGCTGGTCCCGGCCGCGCTCGCCGGCATAGACATATCAAGGCTCATCTACCACGGCTTGAGGGTACAGTCCTCCGTCCACCCATGCGTGTCCGAGGCCCGCGGCCCCGCGGTCAGGCTCGGGGCCGCGCTCGCGGAGCTCGCGAAGGCCGGGCGCGACAAGGTGACGTTCATCATCCCGGACGGGATCCCGGCCTTCGGCCTCTGGCTGGAGCAGCTTATCGCCGAGTCCACCGGCAAGGAGGGCAAGGGGCTTGTGCCGATAGCCGGAGAGCCCTTGGCCAGGCCCGGCGACTACGGCAAAGACAGGGTCTTTGTCCATATAGGGTTGGGGCCGGTCGGCAGGAAGACCGCCTCCACACTCAAGGCCCTTTCATCAGCCGGCCACCCGGTAATAAGCTACAGGCTTAACGACATCCACGAGATAGGCGGGGAGTTCCTCAAGTGGGAGGTCGCCACCGCCGTTGCCGGGCGGATACTCGGCATAAACCCATTTGACCAGCCCGACGTCGAGCTTGCGAAGAAGCTCGCGCTGGCGCGTCTTGACTCAAAGGGGAGGGAGCCGGGGAAAAAGGGCGCTCCGGTCGAGCTTGACGGCAAGAAATCGGCCATTTTTTTCGGGCGCGCCACGTTTGACATGTTGGAGGAGAATGGGCTTAAGGAGAGGGACGTTAAAAAGGCGATGAAGGCCTACATGGGGCTCTTGAAAGAGGGGGACTACATAGGGGTGATGGCCTACTTCAACACCTTCGACCCGGAGATAGACAACGCCTTCACGGAGGCGCGCAAGGTACTGCGCGACTCTACAAGAGCGGCGGTCCAGTTCGGCTACGGGCCGCGCTACCTCCATTCAAGCGGCCAGCTCCACAAGGGCGGGGCGAAAAAAGGCCTGTTTATAATCCTCTGCCACGCGCCGGGGATGGACCTGGAGATACCGGGGAGCCGGTTCAGCTTCTCCGGGCTCGAGCTTTCACAGGCGTTCGGTGACATGGAGGCGCTTGATGAGAAGGGGTGCAGGGTCGCCCTCGTAAAGCTCCGGGACCCCGGGGTTGAATCCGTAAAAGAGGCGATAAGGCTGATAGAGGGGGCCGTGAAGTAAGGTGTTATATTAGTAAGGCGCGCCTTGAGAAGCTACGGAGGGTATTGATGAAAATAGCGATGGTAGGCCTCGGTAAGATGGGGCTCAATATGGCCCGCAGGCTCGTTGACGGCGGGCATGAGGCCGTAGGATACGACAAGACGCCGGATAAGACAAAGGAGGCCGGGGCCTACGGTATAAAGGCGGCCTGGTCGCTCAAGGAGCTTGCCGGGGCCCTGCCCAGGCCGCGCGTTGTATGGCTGATGGTCCCGGCGGGAGAGGCGGTGGACGGCGCCATAGAGGGGCTCAAAGGAAGTCTCGATGGCGGCGATATAATCATAGACGGCGGAAATAGTTTTTACAAGGATGCCGTAAGAAGGGCGGGTGAGCTTGAAAGGCTCGGGATAAAATATATCGACGCCGGGGTGAGCGGAGGGGTCTGGGGGCTGGAGAACGGCTATTGCATAATGGCCGGGGGCGACAAGGAGGCGTTCGATTCCATCGAGCCTGTCTTAAAGACGCTCGCCCCGCAGCAGGGGTATCTCTACTGCGGCCCTGCCGGGTCCGGCCACTTCGTAAAGATGGTCCACAACGCCATAGAGTACGGGATGATGGAGGCGTATGCCGAGGGTTTCGAGCTGATGAAGGAGTCGGAGTACGGGGACGGGCTCGACCTCCACGGCGTGGCGCGCCTGTGGAACCGGGGCAGCGTCGTAAGGTCGTGGCTCCTTGAGCTCCTTGAAGGGGCCTTCAAGGACAACGGAAGGCTCGAAGGGATAAGCGGGTACGTGGAGGACTCCGGCGAGGGGAGGTGGGCCGTCAAGGACGCCGTTGACAGGGGCGTGCCTCTGCCGGTGATAACCGAAGCGCTCTACGCCCGGTTCAACTCCCGAAGGCGGGACTCTTTTGCCGCAAAGGTGCTGGCCGCCCTGAGACACTCATTCGGGGGCCATGCCATAAGGCCGGAAAAGAAGTGAGTTCAGGGTGCCTCTAAAAATTGCTCTTTTTCCCGATCTCGTCGTTAGGGCGAAAATAAAAATGGACACATATTAGCATATATGCTCCGCTTTTTTATTTTAGCGTTCTGAAACCCCGCAGGTTTTGAGTCCTTGGAGGTTTCACTCACCCCGCCTCGACCTCGGAAAAAAATATCTAATTTTTAGAGGCACCCTTTATTGAAGGGCATCTTGAAGTTAGAAAGAGGTTACTGTGCCTGAAGACCATGTTACTACCGCGAAAATAGGCGAAGTCCTGTTGCCCTCCAACCAGGGCCATGCGTGCGAGGAGCGCATGCCGGGGCCGTGCGCCTTTGTCATCTTCGGCGCATCCGGCGACCTCGCCCGGCGTAAACTCATCCCGGCGCTCTACCGCCTCGGTGTAAACGGGATGCTCTCCGGGAATTTTTTCATAATCGGCGCGTCAAGGAGCGAGTTGGACGACGCGTCCTTCAGGTCGATGATGGAGGAGGCCGTCAAAAAATACTCCACCTTCGACAACGCCGCATGGGAGGCGTTCTCAAGGCGGCTCTTCTACAGGAAGCTCGACGACTACGGGGACAACGCGTCCCTGGCGCG
>JACRNN010000112.1 GCA_016234955.1 Deltaproteobacteria bacterium
CTAAAGAAGCTCCTTGTCAAACCAAATGGGTTTATGCTAAAATCCGCCTCGATGTCAAGCTATGATTTAATCCTCTCAAGAGATTCTTACCTGCTTGGGTTGGAACTCCGGCTCTACTGGTCCGTAGCTTTCCTCTACGGCCTGTCCCTGCTCTTTTTCATCTCCCATGCGATCACCGGCGGGGATACCCTGGGCAAAACCGGACAGACTACGCTCCGGGTAACGGTAACGGCCCATATCGCCCTCATTGTCTTAAGAACCTTCGAGGCCGGCAGGGCCCCCTTCCAGACGCTCTACGAGACGCTGTCGTGGTTCGCCTGCTCGAGTTCCCTCACCTACCTCTACGTGTCGAGGAGGTGGCGGTCCGTATACCTGCCGGCCGCGCTCGTGGCCGGGCTCTCACTCGGCGCCTGCCTCTACGCGCTCCTTTCGCGCTCCCCTGCGGTTGAGCCGCTCTCCCCGCCGCTACAGAGCTACTGGTTTGAATGGCACGTGATACTCGCGTTCTTCTCATACGCCGTATTCGTGGTGAGCGCGGCTATAGAGATGACCTGCCTTATAATCAGGCCTCTACTATCGCGGGGAGCGGCCAGGGGCTACGGCCTCACCCTCGACGCCATCGACGGCCTCCATTCAACGGCCTACAGGCTCGTGCTATTCGGATACCCGCTCCTTACGTTCGCCATTTTTTCAGGGGCCGCCTGGGCCAACGAGGCGTGGGGGAGGTACTGGAGCTGGGACCCTAAGGAGACCTGGTCCCTGATAACATGGACGGTATTCACCATATACCTGCACTCAAAGTCGATCCCCGTGCTCAAGGGCCTTCCGGCGTCGCTCTTCAACATACTCGGCTTCGTATGCATGATGATGACGTTCCTCGGCGTCAACTGGCTCGCAAAGCTCCTCGGCATTCCGAGCCTCCATGTATACGCCGTATGACATTGTGATAACGGTATAACGATATGCCGGCGATAATCGAAAAAGTTAGACCTTACCGCATTGGAGCCGTTGGGAGGCTGAAAAGGTTCCCGCAGTGGAGCCTTAAGACCCTCTCGTCGATAAAGACCTCGGTCTACATCCTCGGCGCGCTCGCGCTCCTGTACATGGTCGGCACGATATTCCCGCAGGGCGGGGACATCGGCGAGTACGCGAAGGCCGGCGGCAAGTACGTATCCCTGGTGCGGTTCCTTGACCTGCTCGATTTCTTCTCATCCCCGGTATTCCTCCTGACGGCGTTCCTCCTTCTCCTTAACCTCGCCGTCTGCACGTACATGAGGTACGCGCCGCTCTTTGCGAAGAGGGTCTTTCCGAAAACCTTCGATCCGACCCATTCCTTCAAGCTCACGCACGATTACCCGGAGGCGCTCATTGAGGTAAGGCGCGTGCTCCATGAGAAGCTTGGATTCAGGCTCGTCTCAAAGGACAACGAATGGATAGTAATGGAAAAGGGGCTTTCCAGCAGGTGGCTCACCTGGCTCTACCACGCCGGGATAGTCCTGTGCTTTTTCGGGCTCATCCTCTCTTACCTCTTCGCCTTTGAGGGCGAGATGACGCTCAAGCCGCGCGCGCCCCTGATAGTCGCCCCCCCGACGACCGGACGGCTCGCAAGCCTCTATCAAAAGACCGCCGGGCCCGCGGGCTTCAGCCTCTACCTCGACGACTTCTCCACCGAATACATCCAGCACCCAAGCCTCGATTACCCGAAGGACAATATCTCCCGCCTCTCCATCGGGCTCGGCTGGAAGGGACCGGAGTATTCGATGAAGAACGACCCCATGACGCCGAAGGACTGGAGGTCGAGGCTCAGGGTCGTAAAGGACGGCAGTACCGTGACGGCGAAGACCATCGAGGTGAACGACCCCTTGAGGTACGGCGGCTACACGTTCTATCAGGCAGGCTATGAGCAGACGCTCAGAATAATGGTGGACTTCAACCCCATCGCCCTTGAGACAAAGGCGGACGGCGAGCTCATAGTGCCGGGGCTCGATACCACTCTCAGGTTCGGCACGGTGCGGACCGGGACCCTGTACAGGCTCGACGGCACGGTGGATAAGATACTCCCGTTTACGACGGTCAAGGCCGTCCTCAAGACGCCGGTCAACGGGAAGAAGACCGAAGACCTCGGCAAGCTCGATCTCGGCGGCTCCATCATCGTGGACAACAGGCGCATCTCTCTGGCCGACTACGAGGAGAGCTCTGTCTTGAGCTACAGGTACGACCCCGGCGTCGCGGTGCTGTGGTGGGGCGGCGCGTTCGTCCTTATCACCATGTGCCTCAGGTTCTACGGGCGCTCTTATATGGTCGCCTACGCCGTGGACGAGAGCGCCGGGATAATCTGCCTCAACCTCCACATCGTATCAAAGGGCCTCATGGCGGACACGGAAAAGCTCGCCGAAAGGATCGGCTACTACCTGACCAGGGACGATATAAGGCCTGTCCCGCTCCCGCCGCTCTGACCGCCGACCCCTCGCCTGCCAGGTAGCAAAAAGCCCACGATGGTGTTATATTCTTTCCATGAGCGCCGTCCCTCCGATGACGATAGATGACTTCATCAACGAGATAAAGAAGAGGAAGGACCTCGCCGACGTAGTCCATCACGAGGAGCTTGTTTCCGCCGAGCCTCTCTTTGCCGGCCCGGAATTCCCCCTGCGCCCGGAGATAAGAGAGGCCCTCCGCACCCTCGGCGTGGAGCGGCTCTACAGGCACCAGGCCGAGGGGATAGACCTTATCAGGCGCGGCATGAACGTCGTGGTGATGACCCCGACCGCGAGCGGGAAGAGCCTCATATACAATATCCCCGTGGTGGAGTCCATCCTTAAAGACCCTGACGCGCGCGCCCTATACCTATTCCCTCTAAAGGGGCTTGAGCAGGACCAGTTGCGCGCGTTCAGGGAACTTACGGACGGCCTCACCCTGAAGGGCGCGCGGAAGGCGGGCGCGGGGCGCAAACCGTTCACCCCGGAGCCGTGCGAGATATACGACGGGGACACCACTGACTACAGGAGAAAAAAGATAAGAGAGACCCCGCCCTCCGTAATACTCACCAACCCTGACATGCTCCACCTCGCCATAAACCCTTTCCACCAGAAGTGGGAGCCTTTCCTCCGCAACCTCAAGTACGTTGTCATCGACGAGGTCCATACCTACAGGGGGGTCTTCGGCTCGCACGTGGCCAACGTTCTGCGGAGGCTCAGGAGGATCGCCAAGCTCTACGGCGCAGACCCGCTCTTCATCGCCTGTTCGGCGACCATCGCCAACCCCGTGGAGCTTGCCAACAGCCTCACCGGCCTCGCATTCGAGCTGATAGAGAAGAGCGCGGCCCCGCGTGGAAAGAGGAACTTCGTCTTCATCAACCCCACGCCCGGACGGAGCCCATACACTATAGCCACGAAGCTCTTCATATCCTCTGTCAGGTCGGGGTTCAAGACCATAGCCTTCACAAAGGCCCGCAAGATAACCGAGCTTATGCACTCATGGGTCAAGGATGGCGCCCCGGACGTCTGTGGGGCCGTAAGCTCTTACAGGGCGGGGTTTTTACCCGAGGAGAGACGGGAGATAGAACGCAGGCTCTTTGACGGCGCGCTCACCGGCGTGATATCCACAAGCGCCCTCGAGCTCGGGGTGGACATCGGGGGCCTCGACGTCTGCGTCCTCACCGGCTACCCCGGCACCATAAGCTCCACATGGCAGAGGAGCGGCAGGGTCGGCAGGAGCGGCCACGAATCTCTCATCGTCATGGTGGCGCTCGCCGACGCGCTCGACCAGTACTTCATGCGCAACCCCCGCGACTTCTTCAGGCGCGCCGTCGAGGCCGCGGTGCTCGACAACGGGAACAGGACGATAATAAAATCTCACCTCCTGTGCGCCGCGAGCGAGGCGTATCTGAAGGGGACGGACCCCGTCTTCGACGTAAAGAGGTTCACACCAGTCCTTGAAGAGCTCGAGGCCGAAGGGTTGATACGCCACTGGGCAAAGGGCGACATCTGGTATCCGAGGAGAAAATACCCTCAAAAGGACGTCTCCATACGCGAGACCGGCGAGACCTACGCGATATTGAAGGACGACGGCGGTATGCTCGGGGAGGCCGGTTTTCCGAGGGTGCTGTACGACCTCCATCCAGGGGCCGTATATCTCCACAAGGGGATGCAGTACAAAGTCACAAAGCTCGACATGGGCGAAAAAAAGGTGCACTGCAGGGCGGCTACGGACCTCAACTATTACACAAGGGCCATAACGAACGAGGAGACGGAGATACTCTCGATAGAGGGTAGCAAGGGGCTGAACGGGACAATAGCGCACATGGGGATGCTAAAGGTCACGGAGCGCGTGCTGGGCTACATGAAAAAGTCCATCCATGCGGATAAGAACCTGGGCACGGTGCCCCTCGACCTGCCGCCGTCGGTCTTTACGACCCTCGGCGTCTGGATGGCGGTGGATGAAGGGATTTTAGATGAGGTCAGGGCGGCGAAGCAGAGCGTCCCAGGGGCCTTGCACGCCGCGGAGCACTGCGCCATAGCCACGCTCCCCCTCTTCGCTCTATGCGACAGGATGGATTTGGGAGGAGTCAGCTACCCCTTCAACGCGGATATGGGGAGCGCGGCCATCTTCATATACGACGGCCATGAGGGAGGGGTCGGCCTCACACGCAGGGGCTTTGAGTGCATTGAAGAGTGGTTCTCCTCGGCAGTCAGGCTGATGGAGGAGTGCGACTGCGAGGTCTCCTGCCCCTCATGCACGCAGGACCCCAAGTGCGGCAACAACAACGAGCCGCTCGATAAGCGCGGGGCGGTGATGATACTCAAGAGGTGGCTTGGGCGGTGACGGCGCGCTCAGTGCCTGTGGAAGTGATGAAGGTCAGGCGCGTGTGCGTGCGAGTGCGTCAATAAAACGTGCTCGTGTTCGTGGCAGTGCGGCTCGTCGGCCTCCCCGTCGCGGCCGTGGGCGTGGTGGTCGTCGTGGAAGTGGCTGTGCTCGTGGCAGAACGGGTCGTGTGTGTGGACGTGCTCATGGTACTCCCTCATGATAAGATAGAGCCCGGCTATCATGAACAGGGCCGCGCCCGCTATCCTCAGGGTGAGCGGCTCATGGAGGATAAGGAGAGAGGCGGCGACCCCGATGAACGGCGCGGCGCCGAAGTACGTGGACGTGCGCGCGGCCCCGAGGTTCCTCAGCGAATATATGAAAAAGACGAGGCTCGCGCCGTAGCCGAATACGCCGAGGGCCAGGGCCCCGGCAACGGGGGCCGCGGCCGGGAGCCTTGCGCCGAGCGTTAGGGCGATAGAGAGGTTCGTAACGGCTGATGCAAACCCCTTATAGCGCGCTATCACGAGCGGGTCGCGGTGCGATAGCCGGGTGGTGATGTTGTTGTCGACGCCCCACATGACAGAGGATAGCATCACAAGGATCGAACCCGCGTTCAATGACCACCCGCCTTCCGGGCGCGTATAGGCAAGCATCGCCCCCGCGAAGAGCATCAGTATCGCCGCGGCCCATATGCGCCTGCCCACGTGTTCCCTGAATACGATGGCGGCTATGAGGGTCGTTGCCACCCCTTCGAGGTTCAGCAGGAGCGAAGCCGCGGTCCCGGTGGTGTACAGCAGTCCGTTTATAAGGAGGAGCGGGGCGGCGATCCCGCCGCAAAGGATAGTGCCGAGGAGATAGGGGATATCTCCCCATTTAAGCCCGGCCTCTCTCTCTATCCGCCGCTTCACCTTGCCGAGGCTTGAGCCGGCGCGGTAGATGGAGAGTCCGATGAAGCTCCCCGCGTAGAGGAGGCCCGCCAGCAGGAGCGGGGACGCGACGCCGAGCAGGAGCTTTGCAACGGGCGTACTCGCGCCGAAGAGGGCGGCGGCCACGAGGGCGGCCCCGACGCTCCGCCTGGCGGAGCGGCTGAAATGGCTGTTGTCGTCGGACGGCATCGGGGATCAGCCCGCTATCTCCTTCAAGACCGCGTCCCCCATCTCCCCGCACCCGACCTTCGTGGTCCCGGCTGAATATATGTCAGGGGTCCTGTACCCCTTGTTGAGCACGGCCTCAACCGCGTTCTCTATCTCGACGGCGGCTGGCTCCATGTCGAATGAGTACCTGAGCATCATGGCTACCGACAGGATGGTCGCTATGGGGTTTGCCACCCCCTTGCCGGCTATGTCCGGGGCGCTGCCGTGTATAGGCTCGTACATGGCCCTCTTCTTCGAGGAGCCGAGACTTGCCGAAGGGAGCATGCCTATCGAGCCGGTGAGCATCGAGGCCTCGTCGGACAAGATGTCCCCGAAGGTGTTTTCAGTGACGATGACGTCGAACTGCCTGGGGTTCCTTATGAGCTGCATGGCGCAGTTGTCCACGTACATGTGGCTCAGCTCCACGTCAGGGTAGCCCTTACCCACCTCGGTTACGACCCTCCTCCACAGCTCGGTAGTCTCGAGGACGTTGGCCTTGTCCACGCTGCAGAGACGTTTGCTCCTCTTCATGGCCACCTCGAAGCCGACCCTCGCTATCCTCTCTATCTCCGGGGTGGTGTATACCATCGTATTCACGCCGCGCTCTGTCCCGTCCGGGAGCCTCTCCACACCCTTGGGCGTGCCGAAGTACAACCCTCCGGTCAACTCCCTCACCACCATGATGTCAACGCCTTCGACGACCTCGGGCTTGAGCGTCGATGCCCCCACGAGCACCTTGTATACCCTGGCGGGCCTCAGGTTAGCGAAGAGGCCGAGCTCCTTTCGGAGGGCCAGCAGAGCCCTCTCCGGCCTTACCGGATAATCGAGCCCCTCCCACTTCGGCCCGCCCACCGCCCCTAAGAGGACCGCGTCGCTCTCAAGCGCGCGCTTGAGGACGTCTCCGGTAAGCGGCACGCCGTTTAAGTCTATGGACGCCCCGCCGACCGCGTCCTCCCTCAGGCCGAACTCCGCGCCGTGCCGCGCGCCCACGGCCTTGAGCACCCTTACGGCCTCTGAGACTATCTCCGGGCCTATGCCGTCGCCCGGGAGCACAGATACGTTGAACCGCTTCAAGATCGCCCCTCCGTAAAACCGTTTTTTAAAATTCGACAGCGCGCCCCCGCGTCAGGGCCGCGGAGAGACTGCAAAACGCACTGATCGTCTAACAGGATGTTGAAAAAGTCCCCAAAGCTGTCATTCAGAGGAGCCGAAGGCTACGAAGAATCTTGTAACTTCTTGATTCTATCAGGTCTGAGATTCTTCACGGAGTTTATCCTGAGCGAAGCGAAGGGTTCAGAATGACAGGCTAAAATAATTTTTCCGCTGCCTGCTAATCTGAGCCCGCCACTATCTTCTGGAGCGACTCCAGGAACGCCTCGATCCCGCTTATCGGTATAACCACGGTGCTCCTCCTGTCGTTGGAGAGCTCCGCTATCTGGAGGAACCTCCCCCCCTCGTTCTCCTTGAGGTCCACGAACAGGGTCTTGTTTTCGATATGAAGCTTATCGCTTGTCAGTACCCTGCTCTTTGCTCCGCCTTCTTTCCTCATAACCCCCCCTTTTTTTTACCGGTCGTTCCCTTTGGGTTTTTCCGCAACCGTTGGACGTAAAAACCAAACGGCTGAATTACACGGGCAATTGCCCGTCCTACCTCACCCTGCCGCTCTTCTTTATCGACTCCATGAGTCCGCCCGCCTTTATCAGCTCCTGCATGAAAGGCGGCACGGGGCGCGCCTTGTGCTTCAAGCCCTTTGTGACGTTGTGTATCTCGCCGCTATCCATGTCGACCTCTAAAACGTCGCCGTTCCCGGCCGCGTCAACGGCCTCGTCGGACTCGAGTATCGGCAACCCCATGTTGAACGAGTTCCTGTAGAATATCCTGGCGAAGCTCCTGGCGATGACGCACGCGACGCCGCACGCCTTTATGGCGATGGGCGCGTGCTCGCGGGACGAGCCGCAGCCGAAGTTCTTCTCAGCCACTATGATGTCGCCCGGCCTGACCTTTGACGCGAAGGCGGGGTCTTCATCCTCCATGCAGTGTTTCGCCAACTCCGCGGGGTCGGAGGTGTTGAGGTACCTCGCGGGTATGATCCTGTCCGTGTCGATATCGGCGCCGAACTTCCAGACCTTTCCTTTGAACTTCATCCGTTGTACCTCATGTCTTTTGGTATATTTTCAGCGCCGCATGCACGCGGCTCCTTGAACATGCACAGCGAGCGCATTCTCCGCAGCTTGGCTAGCGGGGTCAAGCGAGCGAATAGAAATAGATACTTCCTTATGTGTCGAAGATTCCCCGCGGCTTGGGGCAGGGGAGCTTCAACGTCTTTTAGCGCCCATTGCCCACTCACCTCTTCTCGACCGTCAAGACCTGCAGTGCCCTTTTGAGGAGGAACTTGCGCCTGAAGTTCTTGAACCCGATGCCGCTTAGAAGCGCGTCAACGTCCGTGAGTATCCATTTACGGGCGTGCTCTCCCTCGGCAAAGGCGAAAAATAGGGCCTGCATGACCCGCGCCGCGCCCTCTGCCCTGGAGTAATCGAATATGACGAGCCTGCCGCCCGTTTTCAATACCCTGTAGGCTTCTTTCAAGGCCCCCTCCACCGCGTCTGGGGCCGCCTCATGGAGGCCCATAGAAGCGATGACACGGTCGAAAGAGCCTGAGCGAAACGGAAGCTCTACCGCATCCGCCCTCACCGGATATATATGAGCGCCTGACTTCCCGGCCTTCTCCCCCGCGACCCTGAGCATCCCCTTACTGATATCGACCGGTATCGCCGTAGCGCCCCTCTTCGCGGCCATCAATGATATGGTCCCGGTCCCCGCGAATATCTCAAGGGCTGTCCTGCCCTCAAGCGGCATGGCCTCGGCTATCGCCTTCCCCCTCAGCGCGTCCTCGCCTCCGAGGAAGAGCGCCATGAACCAGACTCCGAGGTCGTATAGCGGGGCTAAGACGTCATAGACCATATGGCTGGAAGGCCCGGCAATGAACCACCCCGGAGCAAGCCCCGGTCCATATAAGGGGATGGCTTTATCACCTGACGACCTCGTCAGGGTGCGCTATGCGGCCCTTGACGGCCGAGGCCGCGGCTACGGCGGGGTTGGCGAGGTAGACCTCGCTCTTTACGTCCCCCATCCTGCCGATGAAGTTCCTGTTGGTCGTGGCCACGGCCCTCTCCCCGGCCGCGAGGACCCCCATGTGTCCTCCGAGGCACGGGCCGCACGTCGGCGGGCTTATGACGGCCCCGGCCTTGAGGAATACGGCGAAGTACCCCTTGTTCATGGCTTCGTTGTATATGTGCGGGGTGGCCGGGATGACGATGAGCCTTACGTGCTTGGCCACGGTCCTGCCCTTGAGCACCCTGGCCGCCACCGCGAGGTCCTCGATGCGTCCGTTCGTGCACGACCCTATGACCACCTGGTCTATCTGGATGTTCTTGAGCTCGGAAACGTTCTTGGTGTTCTCCGGCAGGTGCGGGCACGCCACCTTAGGCTCTATCTGCGAGCAGTCGTACTCGATGACGTCGGAGTACGCGGCCCCAGGGTCGCTCGAGTAGAACTTGTACGGCCTCTCGGCGCGCCCCTCGACGTACGCCTTCGTGACCTTATCTGGGGCTATTATGCCGCTCTTGGCCCCGGCCTCTATGGCCATGTTGCACATCGCCATGCGGCTGTCCATGCTGAGAGACTCTATGGGCTTGCCCGTGAACTCCATCGCCTTGTAGAGCGCGCCGTCCACCCCTATGTCGCCGATAATATGGAGTATCAGGTCCTTGCCGCTCACCCACTTCCTGAGCCTGCCCTTGAACACGAACTTCATCGATTCCGGGACCTTGAACCAGAGTTCCCCGGTTATCATTACGGCGGCCAGGTCGGTGGAGCCGACCCCTGTGGCGAAGGCCCCAAGCGCGCCGTAGGTGCATGTGTGGGAATCGGCCCCGATGACGAGGTCCCCGGGCGCCACCACGCCTTTTTCCGGCAGCAGCGCGTGCTCCACGCCGACCTCGCCGCCCTCGTAGTAATGGGTGAGCTTATGCTCGATGGCGAATTCTTTGAGTATCTTGCACTGGTTGGCCGACTTTATGTCCTTGTTCGGGGTGAAGTGGTCCGGGACGAGGACGACCCTGTTCCTGTTGTATACCCGCGTGGCCCCTGCCTTCTTGAACTCATGTATGGCTATCGGCGCGGTGATGTCGTTGCCGAGCGCGATGTCCACCCTGGCGTTGATCAGGTCCCCTGGAACCACCTCTTTGACCCCGGCGTGCGCGGCAAGTATCTTCTCGGTTATCGTCATCCGCCTCATTAGTCTTTTTCCCTCTTCTCCCTCTGTATTCTCATTGCGCGGCGTCAGTGACGCCCGTATGCTCCGTACAATCATCTAACAGCTTGCTGAAAAACTCCAAATTCACGTCAGGCCGGCTCACTGCCGCCATCTCTCAAGCGTGGGGATGAAGCTCTGCATCGCCTCCCTGACCTGCTCCTCCGGCATCAGGTCCATGAGCTTCATTATCCCCACCACCTTCTCCACCATCCGCGCGGCGGTGATGTCGGGCTCGGTGTACATGCCGTCCTTGTAGCAGAAGTGGCAGAACCGCGGGTTCCTGCTCCCGTCCGCGTTCGTGCCGGAATCACTATCGGCCTCGAGCGGCATCCCGCAGCTCTGGCAAAACGACCCATTCTGCCCGGTATCTATCTTCATGGCAAAACCCTCCCTTTAGCGTTAATTGCGCGGACGTCTCCCCGCTGACAGCGGGGCCGGCCGGCCTTTTATACCAGGCCCTCGCGCCGCTCTCTTTTTTTGTACTCAAGCCTGTTGAGCGCGTTTATGTATGCCTTGGCGCTCGCCACGATTATATCGGTGTGCGATCCCTGCCCAAGCGCGATGTAGCCGCCTTCGCTCAAGCGCACGGATACCTCGCCCTGCGCGTCGGTGCCGCCGGTTATGGAGTTGACGGAGTACTTCAGGAGCGTGGACTTCGTGCCGGTGATGAGGGCGATGGTCTTGAAGGCCGCGTCCACGGGGCCGTCCCCCTTGCACTCCTCCTTCGCCTTCACGCCGTCCACCTCGAGCTCCACCCGCGCTATCGGGGTCGTCGTGGTCCCGCTCTCCACGTTGAGGGAGAGTAACCTGAACCTCTCGGGCAGGTCTATCCGGAGGACCTCGTCCTGCACTATCGCCTCGAGGTCCTCGTCAAAGACCTCCTTTTTCTTATCCGCCAGTCCCTTGAACCGCGAAAACGCCCTGTCAAGGTCCTCCTGCGCGAAGTCGTAGCCGAGGTCCTTGAGCCTCTCCCTGAAGGCGTGGCGGCCGGAGTGCTTGCCCAGGACGAGCGTTGAGCGGGAGATGCCGATGGACTCCGGCCTCATTATCTCATACGTCGTCTTCTCCTTGAGCAAGCCGTCCTGGTGTATGCCGGATTCGTGGGCAAAGGCGTTGTCGCCGACTATCGCCTTGTTCGGCTGAACGGGTATGCCCGTTATGGAACTCACCAGGCGGCTCGACGGGTATATCTGCTCGGTATTTATCGATGTCTCAAGCCCCAGGATGTCCTTCCTGGTCTTCATTATCATGACAAGCTCTTCAAGCGAGGCGTTGCCGGCCCTCTCCCCTATGCCGTTTATGGTGCACTCCACCTGCCTTGCTCCGTTTATGACGGCGGAGAGCGAGTTGGCCACGGCAAGGCCGAGGTCGTTATGGCAGTGGACGGAGATTATC
>JACRNN010000038.1 GCA_016234955.1 Deltaproteobacteria bacterium
CATGGAAAGAGGGGCTACGGCCGTGGTAACCACTCATTCGAACATCCTCAAGGCCCACGCGCAGACAGACCCGGACTACATGAACGCGGCGGTGGAGTTCGACGAATCGACCCTCAAGCCGCTCTACAGGCTCAACTACGGTGTGCCTGGCCCGAGCCTCGGCCTGTCCATCGCCCAGAGCCTCGGCATACCCCCCGCCATAATCGAAGCCGCAAGGGGTAATCTGAAGGAGAGCGAGGGGGCCTTTATCGAATCCGTCCGGATGCTTGAGGAGGAGAGGGAGGAGATAAGAAGGCTCAAGGGGCGGCTCTCAACGCTTGAGCGGGAGCGGGACGACGCCGTAAAGAAGCTCCGCGAGAAGAGGGATGCTATAATAGAGAAGGGCAGGGAGAGGATAGACTCCGCCGTTGCGAAGGCCAAAAAAGATGTTAAAGAGGTACTGGACAGGATGAGGCGCGAGGCGCCTTCAAGGGCCGCCGGCGCAAGGGCGACATCGGCCATAGAAGAGATAGGGAGGGCCGCCATAGGAGGTAAGACCGGCGTAAGTCCCGTTTACGTCCCGTGCGAAGGCGACAGGGTCACGATATCGGGGGCAAACGCCAGGGGCGCGGTCGTTAAGGTGGATGCGGACTCCCGACGGGCCGAGGTCCAGGTCAAGGGCTTGAAGGTATGGGCGTCCTGGGATAAGCTTGCAAAAAGGGGGGGAGCGGATACGCCGCCCGCGCACCCTCAAGGGTTTTCCATAAACGCCGATATGGAAGTAGTGAGTTCCGTCAACGTAATAGGCTCTACTGTCGATGAGGCCGCGGGGGTGATAACCGGCTTCCTTGACAGGGCCCATGCCCTCGGCGTCGGCACGGTGGAGATAATCCACGGCATCGGCACCGGCAGGCTCGCCAGGGGCATAGAGGAACTGCTGAGGCGCACCGGCTCCGTAAAGAGGTTTTACCGCGCCGAGCCCGCGAAGGGCGGCGCCGGGGTCACCGTAGTGGAGCTTGAGTAGGGCTGTACGATCCTTATTCCTGTATCCCGGCGGCCTGGCGCCCCCGGACGGGAAGATAAAAATCCGACATTGAAGCTCCCCGCAGCTTGGGCTTAGGGGAATGCGCTCGCTATGCATGTTCAGAAGTTCCCGTGGGCCTTTTTACAGGGGGCTTGTTTTTTTAACGTTCTGAATCCCCTGGGGCTTCCAAGCCCGGGGAGGGTTCATTTCCCAGATGACTATCCCGAAGGAAAAGATAGAAGAGGTGAGGGACCGGACTAACATAGTCCAGGTCATCTCGGAATACCTGCCCCTCAAGAAAAGGGGAAAGAGCCACATCGGGTTGTGCCCTTTCCATTCCGAGAAGACCCAGTCGTTTACTGTAAGCGAAGAGAAGAAGATATACTACTGCTTCGGCTGCAACGCCACGGGCAACGCCGTGACCTTCGTGATGAAAAAAGAGGGCATGGACTTCCCCGAAGCGCTGCGCTCGCTTGCCAGGAGGTACGGGGTCGACCTCGGGGAGGAGAAAAGAAGCGTCCCCGGCAGGAGGGACCGGATATATCACGCGCTCAAGGCGTCATCCGAATATTTTGTGAGGGAGCTGCACGGCCCCATAGGCAAGGCGGCGAGGGATTACCTTGGGAATAGGGGATACGAGGGCGAGATAATAAGCAGGTTCAACCTGGGGTTCGCCCCTAACAGGTGGGATGGCCTTGCCGGCCACTTGAGGAAGAACGGCGTACCTATGGACGTGGCCGAGGGCGCTGGGCTCGTGGTGAGGAAAGAGAAGGGCCATTACGACAGGTTCAGGGGCAGGATAATATTCCCGATAACGGACCTGAAAGGGAGGGTCGCCGGGTTCGGGGGCAGGGGGATAGACGATAACACCCAACCCAAGTACCTCAATTCTCCCGAATCGGAGGTGTTCAAGAAAGGCGAGATGCTCTACGGCCTTTTCCAGGCCAGGCAGTCCGTGATGCGGGAGAACTCGGCGATAGTCGTAGAGGGGTACTTCGACCTCTTAGCGCTCCACAGGGACGGGTTTACGAACTCCGTGGCCACGATGGGCACGGCCCTCACGCTCCAGCACCTGAGGGCGCTAAAGGGTTACGCCGGGACGGTGTACGCGCTTTTCGATTCCGACGATGCCGGCAGGAACGCGGCCATAAGGAGCCTGCCGCTATTCCTCGAAGAGGAGGTCGCGTGCAGGGCGGTGATTCTGCCGAGCGGGAAGGACCCGGACGAGTTTTTAAGGACCTCGGGGCCTCAGGGGCTTAAACACGCCATCGCCAAGGCAGACCCGCTCATGGAGTTCTATCTCAAGGAGCTTGTGAAAAAGACCGGGGTAGATACCCCGGAGGCCAAGAGGCGGTACTTCAACGGGGCAATGGAGTTCCTGCCAAGGGTCAAAAACGTCGCTGAAAGGGGCCATTACTCGGCCATAGTGGCCTCTACCGTCGGGATAAACGTGGATTCGGTCTACGAGGCGCTTAAGGCCCGTCCGCCCCATGCCGCGGCCCCTGGCGCGGCCGTGCGGGACGCGATAGGGGTAAAGGGCTCTTCCTTGAAGGAGCTGACGATACTCAAGGTGCTGCTTAAGCACCCGGAGCTCTATAACGAGAGGGTCAGGGCCGCGGTCGATGCGTTCAAGGACCCGGCGTTGAAAGAGGCCGGGTCGATAATCGTGGGGTTTTGCTCAGCCGGGCGTACGCTCGACCCGGCGGCCATTATGGATGAGATAAAGGACGGGAGGGCCGCTGGACTCCTTTTCAAGGACGACGAAGGATTTGTGGAGGCCCCGGAGCAGATGCTCGAGGACTGCCTGAAGGGTGTCTTAAGGAGGGGCAGGATGAAGGACGCCACCGTTGAGATGCTGAGACAGCTTGAGCAGACCGGCATGACGGACGTGGCGCGCCAGATAAAGGACAGGGTCTCTCCGGGCAACACGGGAAAGAGATAAAAAACCCTCCTGTGACCGGCTAATATGGATATGGAAATTGAAATGGAAGACCTGAAAGAGATACCAGTGGACGAAGAGGCGATTTCCGAAGGGGACGGCGCCGAAGACGGCATGGACCCTCTCGATGAGACCTTCTCCGACCCGGTTCCCCAGGACGGCGTCCAGGGCGGGGACGGCGGCGTCCAGGCCCCGGCCGCTTACGACGTAAGCGACCCTGTAAAGGCCTATCTCAAGGAGATGGGGGCGGTATACCTGCTTACGAAGGAGGGCGAGATAAAGCTCGCCAAAACGATAGAGGACGGCAAGTACAACATCACCAG
>JACRNN010000138.1 GCA_016234955.1 Deltaproteobacteria bacterium
GACCTGTTGCTTGAAAAAGGCCGCGGAGCTGAAGGTCTTCAACACCATCTGCAACGCGACGTCCATAAGGCAGGGCGAGAGCGCGGACCTCGCCGAAAAGGTCGAGATGATGATAGTCGTGGGCGGCAAGAACAGCGCGAATACGAGAAGGCTCGCGGAGATATGCAGGTCTATCCAGGCGAGCACGCACCACATAGAGGTGGCGGACGAAATTTGCCCGGAGTGGTTTGAAGGCGTCTCCAAGGTCGGCATCACCTCGGGGGCGTCTACCCCGGACTGGGTCGTAAACGCCGTTGTCGAAAAGCTCCGGGCGCTCTTCCCGGCGTGACCGCCGGTGCGGCGAACCTTAAATGATTTGCACTTCAAAACAGGGTATGATATCCTTGACATATCCTTTTGAAATTAAAAGAAAAAGACAGGGGGTCGGTAATTGATGATAGGGAAAGAGGAAAAACCTCAAGCTGGTGATGCCTCCACTTTTGAAGAGCTCTTTGAGTCCAGGCAACAGGAGCGCCAGGAAGGGGACGTTATCAAGGGGAAGGTCGTCCAGATTACCCAGGACTCCGTCATGGTAGATATCGGCTATAAATCCGAAGGGCAGGTCCCTCTGAGGGAGTTTCTCGACAAGGAGGGGCAACCCACCGTCAAGGTCGGCGACGATATAACGGTCATGCTCAACCGTTGCGAGGACGAGGGCGGCTACATAGGGCTTTCAAAGGCAAAGGCGGACCAGATAAAGGTCTGGGACAGTATAACAGAGGCGGGGGATACCGGCAAACCGGTTACCGGCACGATAACGCAGAGGATAAAGGGCGGCTTTTACGTTAATATAAACGGCATTACCGCGTTCCTGCCCGGCTCCCAGGTCGATCTCAAGCCGGTCAGGAACCCTGACAGTCTCATCGGGGAGGAGTTCGCCTTCAGGGTGCTCAAGTACAACCGGCGCAAGAACAACGTGATTGTGTCGAGGAGGAGCCTCCTCGAGGAAGAGCGCGAGGAGCTTAAAAAGACGACCCTCTCAACCATCCAGGAGGGCAATCTCGTTGAGGGCACGGTCAAGAACATCACCGATTACGGCGCGTTCATCGACCTGGGAGGCGTGGACGGCCTGGTCCACCTTACGGACCTGTCCTGGGGCAAGGTAACGCACCCCTCGCAGATACTGAAGATAGGCGACAAGGTTACGGTCAAGATACTGAAATACAATAAAGAGGACGGCAAGATTTCC
>JACRNN010000139.1 GCA_016234955.1 Deltaproteobacteria bacterium
GGCCGTCATCCCTGAGCGCGTATTCACAAAGGCGCCGTCCGCCGAGCTCAAGTTCAACCAGACGGACCAGGACACCCTGCCGCCCTACGGCGTGCTCGACAGGATACTCAAGGCCTACGTGGAGGAGGACAGGGGCATAGACGAGATAGTGGCCCTGGGGTTCGGCAGGGAGCTTGTCAAAAAAGTCACCCGGATGGTGGACCTGAGCGAGTACAAGAGGAGGCAGGCCCCTCCGGGCATAAAGATAACCCCGAGGGCCTTCGGCAAAGACCGGAGGATGCCTATAACCAACGGGTACGACCACGGCCCCGTTTAAGGCCCGTGGGCACAACAGGGCGGGGCTTTACGCTTAAAGGAGGACGACTGACGACTATCGGACAGGGGAAAAAAGAGCCGTATCTCGAAAAAAGGGGACGGCTGAGTCTTTTAGCGTTCCCTTCGGGTACGCCATTACTTGCGAGGGGTGCATCAATTCCTTTATGCGCAACGGCATAGACCTGGTCTGCCTATCGAGGTTCAAGGGGGCCGCTCTAAAGACCGCCTTCCTCAAAAGGGTATTCACAGACGCGGAGATAAGCGGTTCTTTGAACGCAAGGACGCCGTTTGTCCGCCTCGCCGGAGCCTTCGCCGCCAAGGAGGCCTGCCTCAAGGCGCTCGGCACCGGGTTCGGCAAGGAAGCGGGCCTCAAGGACATCGAGGTGGAGTATGGGGAGGCAGGGCCAACGCTCAAGCTCCACCGCGGGGCGCAGAGGCTCCTTGGTGGTAGAAGCGTCTTCTTAAGCCTCGCGTACTCAAGGGAATTAGCCGTGGCCGCTGTTCTGATAGAGTGAAGCCCTCTGGGGAGGTGTCTTGAGAGAACCCCGATCAATTCAGGGGTCCCCTCAAGGAAAAAACTATAAGTCTTTGAAGGGGGTTTGGGGGAAACCTTTCTACAGAAAGTTTCCCTCAAGGCGCCTCCCCGGCGGCCTATCAGAGTCTCGGGCTTCCGCCTTCGAGGCGTGCGAGTCTTTTTTCGGCCTTATTTTTTCTATGTTTTATGATGGCGTTTTTGACGAGGTAATAGGAGGCCGCGGTCAAGACGGCGGCGAGTATCACGTTGCCGGTCAGAAAGACCACGTACACCCATTCCGCCCCTTTAAGGAGGCTCTCCCCCTTGAATTTTGAGAGCATGGTGTGGTAGTCCTGGCGCAGGATGACGCTGCCTATGACGATGCTCAGGGTCCAGAAGAACGGTGAGGTGATCGGATTCATTATGAGGCTGCCGAGCAGTGCGGCGGCCTTATTGGCCTTCAATACGAAGGCAAGGGCCAGGGCAAAGACGCCGCCAAGGCCGAAGGTCGGGAGTATGCCCATGAGCACGCCAATGGAGGCGCCCCTGGCTATCCGTTCCGGCGGGTCATCGAGACGGAGTATCTTCAGGTATATGAGCCTTATCCGCCTCTTGACCTTTACAAACGGGTGGTTCTTGTTGTTGCCTTTTCTGTTATTGTTTTTTGCCATCAATCCTTCGGGGATTTTCTTGTTGACACTGGTATAGATGATTAAGGAGGCGGATGGAGGACGATGAAACCTCCCGGGCTTAAAGAACCTGAGGGGCTTCGGAACGCTTAAAGAAATGAAACCTCCCCTGGCTCACAAGGCCCAGGGGCTTCAGAACGCTAATAAAATAATTTAACACGAACAGCCCGTCGCAGTCAATTTGCCCTGTAAAAGGGAACATTCAATTACCCCGCCGTAAATGGCGGGGATTGTCGACAAGGTGCTTGTCTTTTATACAGCTCGGCTCCGGACCCCGCCCTTTTACGGGCGGGGTCCGGAGCCGAGCACCCGATTAAAACCCTTGTCTTTTTCCGTGTCTTATTGATACCATACCGACATGCGTAAGATCGTGCCCCTGCTGATGATATTCTTCTTTTTCGCGCCGTCCCTGTATCCTGCCGCCCTGTCAGCGGCCGAGAAGAGGGAGGCGCGGGCCTGCGACATTTCAATGAAGAGTTGTATGCACGGCGACAGGTGCCCGATGAAAGAGGCGGCGAAGAGGAAGACAACGCTTGTCGGCGGTCAGGGCCGCTCAGGCATTAAGACGGGCGCAAAAGACGCCGGTTGCAGGCAGTGCTTCAGATGCCGCGAGCCGGGCGACGCCTACGACACGCAGGTAAAGAAGGCGCCGTTTATAAAGGGGGCGGCGGTCTTTTCAAGCGATGGAGCGCCGCTGCCTTCCGTGGAGTTCGAACGGGGCGCATATAATGGGCCCGCCCTTCCCGCCATCGAAAGACCCCCTGCTTCAGCGCCTATCGTTTAATCCTCTACAATTTGCAAGCCATCCTAAAAAAAACATGCCTGGGCCGGATATTCCACCCTGGGGAGGCATTGCGGTCCGGAGGACGGCAATGCCGTTTCCAGTGGAAGCGGCCCCGTGTACGGAGGTTATACCGTGAAAAAGGGCTTTTTGACGTTTTTTCTCGTGGCGGGACTTATCGCTCTATCCGCTGGTTTCGGTTTTGCGTGCGACTACTGCCTGCTCTCCCAGGGCATCTCCCCGCTCGATACCATAAACGGCGCCGGGGTCCGCGTGAACCAGAGGTATACCCTGATGGACCGGGTCTACAGGGGGACGGAGGAGCTTGACAACCCAGGTGTCAAGGAGGAGTACTGGACGACTGAGGTTACAGGATTCTACAGCGTCAATGAGGACCTTACCATCCTCGGCGTGCTCCCTTACAAAAGGAACGGGATGGATGGCGAGCTCAACGTCCTATCCGGCGGGACGCTGGAGGCGCGCTCGGACATGCAGGGGGACAGTTCCGGTATCGGCGATATATCCGTTATAGGCCGTTATTCGTTCTTCAAGAGGCATACGATCGATGCGACCACCACTGTAGCGGCCCTGTTCGGGATAAAGCTCCCTACCGGCAGGACCGACGGCAAGACCAACGACGGCATGGAGTACCTGGACAGCCACATGCAGCCCGGCACCGGCTCCACGGACTTTATCGCCGGGTTGGCCTTCAGCCACGCGGTCCAGCGGGTCTCCGTTTCGGCCAACCTCCTCGGCGTCATCCCCACGGAGGGCAAGTCCGGGGATAAGTACCACCGCTTCGGCAACGCGCTCAACTACGACCTGACGGCGAAGTACAGGGTCTATCCCGGCTCGGCCGGGCCTATTGAGCCCCAGTTATTCCTGGCCCTCGGTGTCAACGGCGAGTTAAGGGGCAGGGAAAAAGAGAACGGAGTGACAATAGCCGACTCGGGCGGGAATACGGCGTACCTCTCCCCAGGTATTCAAGTCGTTGTCGCGCCGCACCTGGTCTTTGAGTTCACCTATCAGAAGGCCGTATACCACAACCTCTACGGGACGCAGATGGGCGAGGATTACAAGGCCGCCGGGGGGGTGACGTATCTGTTTTAAGGGCTTACCGTTATTGAATCGCGGCGGGGGCCCAGGGTCCCCGCCATCGTAAATGCAGCTTCGGGGGCGGATTATGAAGACGGCAATCTCAATATTCGCGGCTTTGGCGCTCCTCTTCGTTCGCACGCCGTCCTCATGGGGCGTTGAGAAGAGATTGCTCGACAACGCCGGGGTCCAGGGGCTTGCTCAGGAGGCGCCCGACTTTACGCTTACGGACCGCTCCGGACGCAGTACAGGGCTGAAAGAGAGCAGGGGCAAGGTGGTGATACTCCACCTCTGGGCCACCTGGTGCAGGCCGTGCAGGGAGGAGTTCCCGTTGTTTGAAAAGATGTTCCGGCGCTTCAAGGACAAGGGTGTGGTCTTTTTCCCCGTAGCCATAGACCGCGACGCAAGGGCGCAGGATGTCCGCTCTCTTGCAAAGGAATACGGCGCAAGCTTCGAGGTATACCTTGCGAAGGAGGGCGCGATTACGGAGAGGTACTGGAGCTTCGGGGTCCCGGAGACATACTTTATAGACAAAAACGGGGTGATAGTGGCAAGGGCCATCGGGCCGAGGGATTGGGGCTCCGAGGGCGTGGCCGCGCTTATCAACGGACTGGGACCGCCCGGCGGGGAGTGACCGTGGTTGGGCGCGCCGGAAGATATCTTTGCCGGGGCCTCCACAGGCCGCGCCCTGGCACGTCCGGCATGTAACCCCTATTTTGCGGCCACCAATCAGGACAAAAAATACCTCTTTAGTCCTAAAAATCTCTTGCAAACTCTCCGCGCATGTGTATAATTAAGATGATTCCCGCATCCGTAGCGATTACAGAACATGCCTGGACGCGCTGATTCGCACGGGATATCAAAATAAAGAAAATCGAGGAGGAGCAAAGATGCATCAGGCGAACATATCTTCAAAGAAGGAGTTCAAGGACGACGCGGTCAACAAGGTGACATACATAAAGACCGAACAGCTCGTGCAGGACACGTACTACTTCAAGCAGGGCCAGGTGCTCGACTACCACAGGCACCCGGGCGGGGATCAGGTCTTTTTCGTCCACGAGGGCGAGGGCACGTACTATATCGACGACGGCAAGGAGCAGGCCTTCGACCTGAAGCCGGGGATAGTCGTCCTTGCGCCCAAGAACGTATGGCACAAGATAGTGGCCACAAAGGAGCTTGTCGTCTCCCAGGCGACCGCACAGCCCGCCGGCTTCGAAAAGAGATAAGGGGCTTTGACGTCCTTGTCATTGTCATTGCGGGGGGGGCAAATCGCCCCCCCCGCAATGACAATTTGGAGAATAGGGGTGCGGCCTTTGTCCGCCTGGGCCGGGTTTTTACTTCTTGAGCCGCCACTTGAGCGTCAGCTCAAGGCCTTCCCTGAGGTTGGCCCTCGGAGACCATCCGAGCTCTTCTTTTGCCCTGCCTATGTTAAGGCAACTCCTCTTAAGGTCGCCGGGCCGGGCCGGCGAGCGCGCCGGCGTCTTGAGCTCCGGGGGCAGGTCCTTTACCCGCCGCTTTATGGCCTCGTATATGGAATCGAAAAGCTCCGAGGTGTGCGTGGCCACGCCGGTGCCTATGTTATAAGCGCCCCAACTCCCCTTATCGAGGGCCAAAAGGTTGGCCCTGGCCACGTCTTCCACGAAACAGTAGTCCCTTGTCATGCCGCTCGGCTCATCCGCGTAGTGGTAGAGGGTGCAGGGCTTTGCGTTTATCAGCCTGTCCATGAATATCGCAACGACGCCGGCCTCGCCGTGGGGTATCTGGCGCGGCCCGTAGACGTTGGCGTACCTGAGCACCGTGTAATCAAGCCCGTACTGGTGGTTGTAGAAGAAGAGGTACTGCTCGGAGACCGCCTTTGTTATCGCGTAAGGGGAGAGGGGCCGGGGGGCGTATGTCTCGCCGGTCGGGTACTCGCTGGCATCCCCGTAAACGGCCCCGCCGGAGGAGATGAATATCACCTTTTTCGTCCCGCACCGCTTTGCGGCCTCAAGGACGTTTAAAAAGCCCCGCACGTTCACGTCGGCGTCAAAGATAGGGTCTTCCACGGAAGCGGGCACCGACATCTGGGCCGCGTGATGGTTTACGCAGTCCGGCCGTTCGTGCTCAAAGAGTTTGCCGACCTCCCCGGAGCGTATATCCATTAGATAGAACCGCGCCTTCGGGTTGAGGTTCTCGCGCTTGCCGGAATAGAGGTTATCGACTACGACGACCTCGTGCCCGACCCCTATATACGCGTCCACCACGTTTGAGCCTATGAACCCCGCCCCTCCGGTAACCAGGATCTTCATCGCGCCCTCCAGGAATTTTTATTTGCCGCAACACATATTTTGGGTGTCTCTAAAAATCAGCTTTTCAGCGTTCTGAAACCTCGGTGGCTCCCATGCCTATGAGGGTTCATTTTTTCCGAGGTCGAGGCGGGGTGAATGAACCCACCCCGGGCTTAAAACCCCACAGGGTTTCAGAACGCTGAAATAAAAAAGCGGAGCATATATGCGAATATGTGTCCATTTTTATTTTCGCCCTAATAAAGAGATCGGGAAAAAGAGCAATTTTCAGAGGCGCCCTTTTACAAGATCAGCCCGGCCTGCCTCATGTATTTGAGTATCATCTCCACGCCCTCCTGAGGGCTGACCGTATCGGTCTTTATCCGCACCTCGGGGTTATGGGGCCTCTCATACGGTTCGTGCGTCCAGGTACGGTCTTCCGGCTCTTTGGCGTGCGACCCGGACGTAAGCCTCTCCAAATGCCTCTTGTCGCATACGTCGGCAGAGCAGTCCACAAAGACCTCCACGAAGCTGTCTTTCCCCCCGGCGTGGACTATCATCTTCCTGACCTCGTCCCTTACCCCCCTGTAAGGGGAGACGGCGGCCACGAGGTTCGGAATATTGTTCTTTGTCAGCAGGTGCGCCACCCAGCCTATCCTGCGTATCTGGGTGTCGCGGTCCTCTTTCGTGAAACCGAGGCCCTTTGAAAGGTGTATTTTTATATCCTCCCCGTCAAGCACCTCCACGTTGGTGGTGCCCGATTCCTGGAGTCCGCGGTGGAGGAGATTGGAGAGCGTGGTCTTGCCGGACCCGGAGATACCCGTAAACCATACCGTGAAGCCTTTTTGTAAGAACACCCTCTGCCTCCTTCTTATAGCCGTCTTTGCGGACGCACCGTCGCACTCCCGGCTCCAGGTAAAGAACCCTCGCCGGGATTCCAGAACGTTAACATAAAAGGGACTTGAAAGGAAGCATTGACAATCGTTCAAGCTTCCCGCGGCTTGGGCTTAAGGGAATTTTAATATAATTGACATCGCGCGTCTATCTGGTATATTGCTGTCATCGAAAATCATCCGTTAACGTTTAATGGGAGGGGCCGTGGAGAATAAGGAGAATAAACTGACCTATCTCAAAGGCGTTGAGGAACAGATACGGGAGTGGGACAAAAAACTGGTGGAATTGGACGTTAGGGTAAGAAGCGCGGCAACGGACGTAAAGAGCGGGTATGAAGAGCAGATCAGGGTGTTGCGGGCAAAAAAGGCGGAATTGCTTCAGAAGGTACAGGGCCTCAAGGGGTCGAGCGACGAGGCGTGGAAGTCCATGAGAGACGGCGTGTCCAAAGCCGCCGCCGAGTTGAAGACCGCATTCGATCAGGCGGTCTCCAAGTTCAAGTAACCAGGGGCCTGCGCAATAAGGCCATACGCCGTGGAGCGCGAGAGGCGCTGAAGTTCCCCACGGCAAGCCGTGGACCTCGATCCCGCTATGCATGTTCAAAAAATGAACCCTCCGGGGGCTTAAAACCATAGTGCTTTCAGAACAATAAACTACCCCGCCGCATGCCGCAGGGTATAAAGAGGAAACATCATCTATAAGTCTACGCGGCAAGCCGCGGGGAATTACACCCCGAAAGGGGATTAAAAACAGAGAACAATCTCGCCTCGCATGAAGCTATCATTTGCGGTCTCTATCATTTTATCGGCCCTGGCCGTGGTCTTTGCGTTGCAGAACGCCCAGCCCGCGAAGGTGACCTTTCTGTATTGGTCTTTCGAGGGGTCGCTGGTCATCATCCTGCTCTTGACCTTTCTGGTAGGCGTCCTCTCCGCCGTCATAGCCTCGGTCCCTGGTTATATAAGGATGAGGCGGGGGCTATCCGCCTACAAAAGGCCTGCGAGACCGTCATAGCAAGGGGTTTCTTCTATTTATCTTTCCCTTGCCGCCCCCCTCGCCCCAAACTTTCGGGATAGGGGACCTCTTTCCACTCGCCTGGCTTGAGCCCGCCCAGGTCCCAGGGCCCGACCGCCACCCTGATCAGCCTGAGGGTCGGATGGCCTATTGCGGCGGTCATGCGGCGCACCTGTCTGTTTCTGCCTTCGATGATAGTCAGCTTGAGCCACGCCGCGGGGATGTTTTTCCTGTACCGTATAGGCGGCGTACGCGCAAGCACGCCCACAGGCTCCCCCTCTATGACCTCCACATCTGCCGGCCTTGTCGGGCCGTCGTTCAGGTCCACCCCTTTTCTGAGCCTATCGACGGCCTCTGCATCCGGAATCCCCTCCACCTGCGCAAGATAGGTCTTAGGGAGCTTGAAGCGGGGCTCGGTGATTAGGCGCTGAAGGCGCCCTTCATTGGTGAGCGCCACGAGGCCTTCGCTGTCGTAATCGAGCCGGCCGGCCGCGTAGACGCCGGCAACCGGTATGTAATCGGCCAACGTAGCGCGTCCATCTTTGTCGGTGAACTGGCAGAGGACGCGGAAGGGCTTATTGAAGAGGACCAGGCGCGGACGAGGCGGAGTTTTTTTAGTGGGGGTTTCCTCATCGCGAATAAGACAGGCAAAAAAGATGGAACCTGAAAACCGTGGTGCCCGAGGCCGGAATCGAACCGGCACGGGGTTGCCCCCTCGGGATTTTAAGTCCCGTGCGTCTACCAAGTTCCGCCACTCGGGCTAAGGTTACGGCAGATAATAAGGAGACCCTCCTATCAAATAATTAAAGTCCTGTCAACAACCGTCGATAATCCGATTGTAAATAGCACTTGAAAAGACCACGCGATCTTTTTACGGCTATTATCGGAGCACGATCATCTCATCTTTTCTGCTTGTCAGGTAACGCATTAGACACTTGATTTAAGGCCGCAAAATAAATAGTCGCCGCATCTATTCATAATTATTGACAATTGTTTGCGTATTGGTATAATCAGGCAAACGTCTGGCACGGGGTCGAGAATCCTGCCCTTGGCCCGCCTACATGCCCCTTGATAAGGTTGCTGAAGATACGCAAGCACGGAAGACGCAAAACCTTAATTCAAGGAGGTTTATATGAGTAAAAAGTTGCTCTACGCCGTGTGCGCTCTATTTTTCCTCACGGTGACGCTGATCTTCACGCACGATGCCGAGGCGGTCCCCGCTTTCGCGCGTCAGACGGGCATGGCCTGCAACGCGTGCCACTTCCAGCACTTCCCCGTCCTCAACGCCTTCGGACGGGCCTTCAAGGCCGACGGCTATACCATGATAGGCGGGGAGAGCATGATAGAGGGCGACCTGCTTTCGCTTCCCGCAACGCTCAACGCATCTCTGATAACCAAGATCAGGTACCAGGACAGGAACGGCGACGCGGAGACCGCCATAAACAAGGGGGAGGTCCAGTTCCCCGATGAGGCGGGCCTGCTGATAGGCGGGCGCGCCGGCGAGCACGTCGGTTTTCTCCTTGAGATGTCGATAATAGACGATGACGCCGGCAATCGCTTCACTTCGTTCAAGATGCCGGTCGTATTCAGGCCCTACGGGACGAGCGTGAGCGTGACGCCGTTTTCCACCGATTCGCTCGGGGCCGCATACGGCTTTGAGCTCCTTTCAACCGGAGCGGTCAGGAACGTGCGCGTCCTTGAGCACAGGAGAGAGACCTCGGCCCAGCAGTACATCGGCACCGACGGGGCGGCGACGGGCGTCGCTCTCGCCGCTTACCAGCCGATCTGGTTCGCCAACTACAGCGCATGGGCGCCCGTGCACGGGAATAGCGCATCCGGGCCGTATCTCAATTATCTGAGGGGCGCGGTGACGCCCTCGGTATCGGACTGGAACCTGGCCGCTGGCTTCCAGATATGGAACGGGACGACCAAGCGCATAGACGGCGGGGTTGTAAGGGAGGCGGCGGACGCCTGGGCGCTCGATGCGCAGGCCCAGGGCATGGTCGGCAGGTACCCGCTCGGACTTTACCTGACCTACGCGAACGCGGCGAAATCCAAGGCCACAGACGTCCCGAACATGTTCAACTCGAGCACATATAAGGACAAAACGGCCTGGGCGATAGTCGGCGAGTTTGGCGTAATACCGCAGAGGGTGACGCTCGCCGCCGCGTACCGGGGCGCGAAGAACGGGGACCCGAACAACGACGGGAAGGACGCCGACAACGCAACGACCCTCGGCGTCACGTACAACCCGACGCAGAACCTGAACCTCCAGCTCAACCACAGCTGGTACACCGGGAGCGGCAAGCCGGACGCGGCCACAGGCGACCAGCTTACGACCCTTATGCTCTTCGCGGCGTTCTGATACGGCGCAGCAGAAAAACCGGGGGGGCCCGAAAAGCCTCCCCCTTTTTTTTTACTCTCCCATTTGAAAAACGGCTTACGTCCGGATTCAAAACCGCCGCCTTCAAGTGGTGGCAGTTTACTTTCAACCTATGATATAATCGCCCTCCAGCAAAAAACTCCACCGCTAAATCCAAATAAGGGGGACGGCACAAGATGCGTTATCGATACGGCCGTTTGAACATGCATAGCGAGCGCGAAGCCGCGGAAAAGCCGCAGGGTCAAGCGAGCGAATCGGATATGGATACTTCCTTACATGTCGAAGATTCCCCGCGGCTTGCCGCGGGGAGCTTCAAGGGACCGTCAGGGCGTCCGTCGAATATGGCCTCTTTGGCGCTCTGCCTTGCGCTCTCTCTCGCGGTGTTTATCCTCGCCGGCTGTTCAGGGCCGCTGAGCGTCAGATACTCGCCGGGGCTTGCGCCCCCTCATCCGGCCCCCAAAGCGCCGTTAAAGATATTCGTGGAGCAATTCATTGACGCAAGAGGCGAGAAAGACCCCCGCGCCATAGGCAAGGTCACGGCGGTGGTAAGCGACATGTCGGGTGAGAGCCTGACGCTTACCGAGGACGTCTCAAGCCTCGTCACCCGCGCCTTCGCGCAGGAGCTCTCCTCCGCGGGCTTTACGGTATCGACCGGGGACGAGGCAGGGAGGGCCGGCACCGACCTTGTCCTGAGGGGCGCGGTAAAGGGATTCAGGCTCGACATAGGCCCACGCGACGAGATAATGATCGAGCTCTCGGCTGAATTCAAGGAGCCCCTCAGCGGGAAGGCCGTCTGGTCGGGTACGGAGATCCATAAAGACAGCCGTTACGCCGGGGTGTTAGGCAACACAAGGGCGACTATCTCCGCCTATATATCGGCCTCGCTCTCGAAGGTCATAAAAAGGACGATAGCCGATGCCTCGCAGACCCTGCCGGTAAAGGCCGGGGCCTCGGCCCCTCTGAGCGCGGCTTTGCCAGCCGCACCCGCCGCGCCGGCCGCCCTCTCCAACGCCCATGCCCCCGGCAGGGTCTCGGTAGCCTCCGAGCCCCCCCGCGCAAAGGTATACATAGGCGGCGTCTACTACGGGCTTACGCCTATCACCATAGACCTTGAGCCCGGGGTATATGAGCTCACCCTGAGGCTGAAGGGGCGCAGGGAGAATAAGGAGAAGATTTCGATCAGGCCCGGACAGCTTACCGAGGTGGAAGAGGCGCTCGATAAGGAGTGACGGACATATGCGGTAAAGGATGACGACAGGGGCGGCATATATGGCCGCCCCTTTTGTATTTTTAAAGCGGGCTTTCCTTGAAGACCACGCGGGCCGCCATGCGATGCGTTTTTTGTGGTAAAGTATAGTTAAACTGAACTTCATGTGGAGATGCCACGAAGGGGGATTTATGCCGATACCTTCCGCCGTAAAAAGGGTATCCAGTACCGTATGGGAAATACCCGTTTCATACAAGGAGGGCATGCTCGTGCCCGCCAGGATATACGCCACGGAAAAGCTGATGAAGGAGATGGACTCGGGGGTCTTTGACCAGGTCACGAACGTGGCGTGCCTGCCCGGCATCGTAAGATACGCGTACTGTATGCCTGACGGCCACTGGGGGTACGGTTTTCCCATTGGCGGGGTGGCGGCGATGGACGCAAAGACCGGGGTCATCTCGCCCGGGGGCATAGGGTTTGACATAAACTGCGGGATGAGGCTTGTGCTGACAAACCTCACCTATGACGAGGTAAAGCCGAGGCTCCGCGAGATTGTAGACGCGCTCTTCCACCGGATACCGGCGGGGGTCGGGTGCACGGGCTTCGTAAAGCTGACGCAGGACGGGTTCAGGGACGTGCTGAGAAAAGGGACCCTCTGGTGTCTGCGCAACGGCTACGCGTGGAAAGAGGACCTTGAGCTTACGGAGGAGAAGGGCTGTTTTGAAGGGGCCGACCCGTCCACGGTGAGCAATAAGGCCATAGAGCGGGGGTTTGACCAGGTGGGTACGCTCGGCTCCGGGAACCACTACTGCGAGATACAGGTGGCCAAACCGGAGAACGTCTTCGACGGAGAGACGGCGCGCGCCTTCGGGTTCACCATCCCGAACCAGGTCGCCGTGATGTTCCACTGCGGGAGCCGCGGCTTCGGCCATCAGGTGGCAACCGATTACCTACAGCTCTTTTTGAGCGTGATGGAGAAGAAATACGGGATAAAGGTCCTCGACAGGGAACTCGCGTGCGCGCCTTTCAACTCCCCGGAGGGCCAGGACTACTTCTCGGCCATGAAGTGCGCCGTAAATATGGCGTTCGCGAACCGCCAGGTGATACTCCACCGCGTAAGGGAGGTCTTCTCCGAGGTCTTCAACAGGTCCGCCGAAGACCTCGGCATGGAGATGGTCTACGACGTCACGCATAATACCGCGAAACTTGAAAGGCACGTGGTTGACGGGAAGGAGCGGGAGGTGCTGGTCCACAGGAAAGGCGCCACCAGGGCGTTCGGCCCCGGCATGGAGGGCGTGCCCGAGGCCTACGGAAAGACCGGCCAGCCCGTCATCATAGGCGGGTCCATGGAGACCGGGTCCTATCTGCTCGCGGGTGTGGCCACCGGTGCGGACTCCTTCTATTCGACCGCGCACGGTAGCGGGCGCACCATGAGCAGGCACCAGGCGAAGAGGACGTACAGGGGCGAGAGGCTCAAGAGGGATATGGAGATTAGGGGCATCTACGTCAGGAGCGATTCATGGGGCGGGCTTGCCGAGGAGGCGGGGGCCGCATATAAGGACATAGACGAGGTGGTGGAGGCCACCGAGCTCGCGGGCCTGAGCAGGCGCGTTATAAAGCTTGTGCCCATAGGCAATATCAAGGGGTGACGGGAATTTTGGCCGAAGCCTAACCCGAAGGAACGCCGGAGATGACATACCGTTACCTCGAGGATATAGCGCCCGCCGACGCGGCGTTCGAGGCCAGGGGCAAGGACCTCGAAAAGGTCTTTATCTCGGCGGCGGACGCCACTACGAACGTGATGGTGGAGGACCTCGACTCCATTCTGAGGCAGGAGGCGCTCCATATAGAGGTGGAGAACAGGGAACTCGACCTGCTCCTCTATAGCTTCCTCAGCGAGATAGTGTTCATCAAGGACGCCAGGAGGCTCCTGCTCCGCTTCGATAAGGTGGAGATAGAGGAGAGGGGCGGCGTATACTACCTGCGCGCAAAGGCCTACGGCTCGCCCATCGACCCCGGCAGACAACCCCTGAAGGCCGACGTGAAGGCGATAACGCTCCATCGGCTGAGCCTGATAGAGACAAGAGACGGCTGGAGGGCGACCGCGGTGATAGACATATGAAGCGCCTGCCCTCCATTTTAAGCATTAAACCCTGAGCGCACTGAACCACCCCTAAGCCAAGCACCGGGGTTTCCGAAGGAAACATTAAAATATCCTTGACACAATCAAAAACGAGAGTTTATCATATAAGATTAGCAATTATTGGAGGGCTTCACAGGGCATATGAGAAAAGAGACAGTCTACGTAGTGGGGCATAAGAACCCGGATACCGACTCGATATGCTCGGCCATAGGGCTTGCCGAGCTCAAGAGGGCGGAGGGCATGGACAACGTCGTGGCGGCGAGGGCCGGGGACATAAACCCGCAGACCGCGTTCATCCTCAATTACTTCAATATCCAGCCGCCCAGGTACCTGCCGGACGTATACCCAAAGGCAAAGGACGTGATGTCGGTCGACGTCGTGACGGTATCCGAGGACACCCCTCTGCTAAAGGTGATGGAGATAATGAGGGAGAAGAAGGTGGGGTTCATCCCGGTCCTCGACGGCCAGATGAGGCCGAAGGGGGTATTGACCCTCATGGACCTTGCCAGGCGCTACATAGTAAAGATGGAGGTCGAGAGGTCGGCCGAGGTGGTA
>JACRNN010000039.1 GCA_016234955.1 Deltaproteobacteria bacterium
CGGGTTCAATTCAAGGGTGTTCATGCCGTAGTTGTTGTAGAGCGTCCAGAGCTTGGGGAGGTTCTGCACGAGCGGGCTTATTATCTCGCTCGGCGCGCCCAATTCGGTAAGCGCGTTGGAGATATGGAAGCTCTTGAGGCCCGTAAGCGCGTCGAAAGGCACCTCTCTTATCTTATCCTTGGGAAGCTCCTCGATGTCCATGCCGCCGTGGTGGGTGATGGTCATCGTGGGGGCGCGGAAAACGGTCGAGTCGGCGATGGAGAAGTATACCTCGTGCTCGGCCGGGACCCCGCCCTCGAACGTGACCCCGTCGGCCTTGACGGTGGTGTTGCCGAATGTGTGCTCTATGAAATACAGCCTCTCCTTCTCCTTCAGGGCGGAGGCTATGTCTTTGGCCCTCCCTATGAGGCCGGCCTTGCCCTTCTTGCCCACCCCGCCCGTGAAGATCGGCTTTACAAAGACCTGGCCGCACCTCTTTATCAGGTCTTTTATCTCATCCACGCTCGCCTCAGGGCCCAATACCTCGGCATAAGGGAACTCCACGCGCTTTAAGAGCCTGTGCCCCCAGTTAAGGCCTGTTAGCTGCATAACTACCTCCTTCATCTATGTTATCGATTATCAGTTATCGGTTATCGGTGAAGGAAAAAGACGTATTTTTGCCGAGGCTCGTCATGGAGAGCCCTTCGCTCTGTCATTCTGAGCTACGCGAAGAATCTCGTTTTTTCGCTCAGGGTAAACTCCGCGTTGCAATCTCATCTTTTAACTGATAACTGATTTCAGCAAGCGGCCTTTTCGCCGATAGAGTCCACTATCGCGTTGAAGGCGGCGCTGGGACGCATCGCCTTTGAGACCTTTCCGAAATCCGGGTGATAGTAGCCGCCGATGTCCTGGGGCTTTCCCTGTGCTCCGTTAAGCTCCGCTACAATCCTGGACTCGTTCTCCTCGAGCCGCTTTGCGATCTTGGAGAAGGTCGCCTTGAGGTCCTGGTCCTTATCCTGCCCGGCCAATGCCTGCGCCCAGTACAGGGCGAGGTAGAAGTGGCTCCCCCTGTTGTCGAGTTCGCCTACTTTACGGGCAGGGGATTTCCTGTTGTCCAGTATCTTGCCGTTGGCCTGGTCGAGCGTATCGGCCAGGACCTGGGCCTTTTCATTCTTGAACGTATTTGACAGATGCTCCAGAGATACCGCAAGCGCGAGGAATTCGCCGAGCGAATCCCATCTCAGGTACCCCTCTTCGAGGAACTGCTGGACGTGCTTGGGCGCCGACCCGCCGGCGCCCGTCTCAAAGAGACCGCCGCCGTCCATGAGGGGTACGATGGAGAGCATCTTGGCGCTGGTGCCAAGCTCCAGGATCGGGAAGAGGTCGGTGAGATAGTCGCGCAGCACGTTGCCGGTGACGGATATCGTGTCCTTCCCTTCCCTTATGCGCTTAAGAGAGAAACTGGTGGCCTCCACCGGGGTCATTATCCTTATATCAAGGCCGGCGGTATCGTGGTCCTTGAGGTAGCGGTTTACTTTTTCCATGATCCGCGCGTCGTGCGCCCTGTCCTTGTCGAGCCAGAAGATCGCGGGCGCCCCGGTCGCTCTTGCCCTGGTGACGGCAAGCTTCACCCAGTCCTGGATGGGCGCGTCCTTGGTCTGGCAGGAGCGGAAGATATCCCCGGCCTCAACGGACTGCTCGATCAACACCTTGCCGGACTCGTCCACTATGCGTATCGTCCCGTTGCCGGGGGCCTCCCACGTCTTGTCGTGGGAGCCGTACTCCTCGGCCTTCTGGGCCATGAGGCCGACGTTGGGGACGCTGCCCATCGTCCTCGGGTCGTATGCCCCGTTCTTCCTGCAGTCGTCGATGACTTCATGGTAAACTCCGGCGTAGCACCTGTCGGGTATGACGGCCTTGTTGTCGCGGAGCTGTCCGTCCGGCCCCCACATCTTCCCGGAGTCACGGATCATGGCGGGCATGGAGGCGTCTATTATGACGTCGCTGGGGACGTGCAGGTTCGTGATCCCCTTGTCCGAGTTCACCATGGCGAGGTCGGGACGGGCCTTGAACGCGGCCTGGATGTCGGCTTCGACCTCGGCCCTCTTCGCATCGGGCAGATTGGCTATCCTGGCGTAAAGGTCGCCGAGTCCGTTGTTCGGGTTGACGCCTATCTCCTTGAAGACGGCGGCGTGCCTCTTGAACACTTCCTCAAAGAAGACGTTGACGGCGTGGCCGAACATTATCGGGTCGGAAACCTTCATCATGGTGCACTTGAGATGGAGCGAGAAGAGAACGCCCTTGTTCCTCGCGTCATCGAGCTGCTCCGCGTAGAATTTGCGAAGGGCGTTGCGGCTCATTACGGACGCGTCCATTATTTCGCCGGCCTTGAGGGATGTCTTTTCCTTGAGGACGGCGGTTTTGCCGTCCTGGCCGACAAACTCTATTTTTACGGTCGCGGCCTTGTCAACGGCAACCGATTTTTCGCTCCCGTAGAAATCGCCTCCGGTCATGTGGGCCACATGGGTCTTCGAGTCCCGGGCCCACGCGCCCATCTTGTGCGGGTTCTTCCTCGCGTAATTCTTGACGGAGGCCGCGGCCCTGCGGTCTGAGTTGCCTTCCCTCAGTACCGGGTTCACGGCGCTGCCGAGCACCTTGCCGTACCTTGCCTTTATCTCCTTTTCGGCGTCGCTTTTCGGCTCTTCGGGGTAGTCAGGGACGTTATAGCCCTGGGACTGGAGCTCCTTTATCGCGGCCTTGAGCTGCGGGAGGGACGCGCTGATATTCGGA
>JACRNN010000140.1 GCA_016234955.1 Deltaproteobacteria bacterium
ACTGCGCCAGGACCCGGACATCATCATGATAGGCGAGGTAAGGGACAAGGAAACCGCGGAGATAGCCATACACGCGGCCCTGACCGGCCACCTCGTCATATCCACCCTGCACACCAACGACGCCATAGGGACGATATCGCGGCTCCTGGACATGGGCATAGAGCCGTTCCTCGTCTCATCCGCCCTGGCCGCGATAGTGGGGCAGAGGCTTGTAAGGAGGATATGCCAGAACTGCAAGGTGGAGTACGAGGCGGACGTCATGATGCTCGAAGAGCTCGGCGTGAAGCTCCCGCTGGCGGAGAAGCCGCGGTTTTACAGGGGCGAAGGGTGCCCGGCCTGCAAGTCCACCGGCTTCAAGGGGAGGCTGGGGATTTACGAGGTGCTCGTGCTCGACGAGGAGATCCGCGCCATGATAGTGGCCAGGGCCGACAACAGCGGCATACTGGAGGCCGCGAAGAGGAAAGGCTTCCAGCCCATGAGGGCGCAGGGCATACGCGCCGTCCTGGGAGGACATACGACCGTTGAAGAGATCATCCAGGCGACACAGGTGGTGGACTGAGGGGCGTATGTAACCGGCAAACAAGCTAACAGGCTGTTGAAAAAGTCCATCTACTGCGTTGTCATCGTCGCTCTGCTACGGCGTATGGACAAAATACGCCTCATTCCTCGCTCCTCGACGCCTTTGGTCCACCCACGCCAAGTGGCGTGGGTCGGGAGCTTTTTCAACAGCCTGAACGGACGCGAGGGTTTTTCAACAGCCTGCTAAAGGACGAAAACAGCACAATGCCGTTTTTCCGATACAGGGCAAGGGACAGGCAGGGCGCCCTGGTGACGGGCACCCTGGAGGCCGATGACACGGCGGGGCTCGAAATGAGCCTCGACAGGATGGGCCTCATACCCATAAGCGTGGAGAGCGCCCGGAAGAGCTATGCCCCCATGTTCAAGGGCATCTTCAGGCAGGGCAGGGTATCGACCCAGGAGATAATACGCTTCGGCAGGCAGCTGGCCACGCTCTGCGGCGCGGGTGTGCCGCTGACAAGGGCGCTCATCTCGATAGAGCGCCAGATGACCAACCATTTTTTCGCCGCAACGGTCAGGGAGATAAGGGAGCATATCGAAGGTGGAGGAGTCTTGTCAGCGGCCATTAAAAAGTATCCGCGCATCTTCCCGGAGCTCTATTCGAGCATGGTGGAGGCAGGGGAGGCCGGCGGTATCCTCGATGAGATACTTGAGAGGCTCGCCTTCATGCTCGAGAAAAGCTCGGAGAAC
>JACRNN010000141.1 GCA_016234955.1 Deltaproteobacteria bacterium
CAGATATACAACCTCGCCTGTCCCGCATCCCCCGTGCACTACCAGTACAACCCGGTAAAGACGATAAAGACCAATATCATGGGCGCCCTCAACATGTTAGGGCTCGCCAAGAGGGTGAGGGCGCGCATCCTCCAGGCCTCGACCTCCGAGGTCTACGGGGACCCGAAAGAGCACCCGCAGAAGGAGGAGTACTGGGGCAACGCCAACCCAGTGGGGCCGCGCGCCTGTTACGACGAGGGCAAAAGGTGCGCCGAGACGCTCATGTTCTCCTACCATAAGCAGAACGGCGTGGATATAAGGGTGGTGAGGATATTCAACACCTACGGGCCCCGGATGCTCGAGAACGACGGCAGGGTGGTGAGCAACTTCATAGTCCAGGCGCTGCTCGGCAACGACATTACGGTATACGGGGACGGGAGCCAGACCCGGTCCTTCTGCTATGTCGACGATTTGGTCGACGGCATGATAAGGATGATGGGGAACGACGCGGTCATCGGCCCCATAAACCTCGGCAACCCCGGCGAGTTCACGGTGCTTGAGCTGGCGAATATGGTGAAAAAGCTTACCAACAGCCGATCGAATATAGTATATAAGCCTCTGCCGCAGGACGACCCGGTGCAGAGACAGCCTGATATCACGAAGGCGAAAAAGCACCTCGACTGGTCCCCGGCCATAAAACTCGAAGAAGGACTCGTCAAAACGGTCGAGTACTTCAGCGCGAGGATAGGCAAAGACATGGAGCGCATTGTATGACGTGACACAGACCTTATTGGAAACAGACCTCGGATAACTCCTCAAGACCTCGCAACTCCTCCTTGGAAATTCACCTCAGTCCGGCAATCAAAATGTTTTTCTTGCTCCATTGAACATGCATGGCGAGCGCGAGGCCCGCGAGCATTGCCGCGGGGAGCTTCAACCGCACCGCACCTTAGACCCACCTCGATCACTCATCTTCCGACGCCGCGCGCGTTCTAACGGCAACCCGCGCAGGCGCAACTCCGACCCCGGCGGCGCAAGTTTGATACAGGCGGCGTAAATTTCAGTACGGCGGCGCAAGTTCGGTTTCATCAGCGCTGGTCCAGCTTCAGCGACAGGTCCCTGAACATGCATAGCGAGCGTCCAGCCTGCGGCTTGTTGGGGGGGCAAGCGAGCGAATAGAAATAGATACTTCCTTATATGTCGAAGATTACCCGCGGCTTGGCCAGCGGGGAAGCTTCAACCATCGGCGCATATCCGGCCCTGGCGCGGCAAGCCCGGCCCCTTAGCCGTTTTATCAGTCTTGCCAGGCGGGTTTAGCCGCGCCGTTGCAGGAAAGCGGCCGGCGAATTCCATCCGAACGCACTTATGGAGTTATACAAAGGCAAGATATCCGTCATTATGCCGGCCTACAACGAGAGCGCTCACATCTACGCCAATATCATCGAGACCTGCGACGTCTTCAGGAGGACCAAGCGAGACTTCGAGGTCATAGTCGCTGACGACGGCAGCACGGACAACACCTACGACGGTGCCAGGAAGGCCGCCGGCGAGCTTGTCGAATCCGTTATCGTAGTCCATTACTCGCTCAATAACGGGAAGGGGAACGCGCTCAAGGAGGGCTTCAAGCACGCAACAGGGGATTACGTGGTCTTCCTCGA
>JACRNN010000040.1 GCA_016234955.1 Deltaproteobacteria bacterium
CTCAACGTCTATAAAATCAATAAGTTACGAGATTCTTCGGTCGCGGAGTTTACACTGAACGTAGTGAACGTGCTTCCTCAGAATGACAGAAAAACATAATTAATCAGAGCTTCCCTAAATAAATACTAAAGTTTTGTCCATTAGAGGCCGAAAAAAGAAATGGACGGTAATTCCCAGTGTCGAGGAGGCTTTTATGGAAATTAAGAAGGATGTCGACTCCAAAGAGGTGCTCCAGCTCGTTACATTCAGGCTCGGGAGCGAAGAGTTTTCCATGGACATATTGAAGGTGCAGGAGATTATAAGGCACATGGACCTGACAAGGGTGCCGAGGACCCCGGACTTCGTGGACGGCGTGATCAATCTGAGGGGCAGGGTGATACCCGTCATCGACCTGAGGAAGAGGTTCGGCATGTCCGCGGATGAGAGGACGAGCGAGACGAGGATCATAGTGGCCGACGTCGACAACAGCATCGTGGGACTCAAGGTCGACGCCGTATCCGAGGTATTGAGGCTTCCGTCGGATACCGTCGAGCCCCCCCCGTTATTGGTGAAGGGCGCGGAGTCGGATTATATAAAAGGCGTGGGAAAATTAGAGGGCCGCCTCATAATACTGCTCGACATAGGCAAGATACTGAGCAAGACGGAGAAAGATGTCCTCGTCGGCACGCTTAACGCCGCGTAATTTTATACAAATAAGAGGCAAAATGGGATTCAATCCGCAGTCCGTGAAGTCAAGGCTTTTCGGCAGCTACATATTCCTCATACTATTGTTTTTCATACAGATCCCCATAACGTACATGCTCGTGGGCGGCATGAGCGAGAAGTACTCGCAGGTGGACGGGGTCGGCGCCCTGCGCGAGAGGGCCATAGAGCTGAACTACATCCTCAACCGCCATATCCTGAACGGCGAGGAGGAGCTTAAAGAGACGTTCCAGAAAAAGAAGCAGGAGTTCGGCAAGGTCATCGACGGTTTGAAGACCGGCTCCAACGGAGGCGGGGCTATAACGGACGGCAAGGCCCTCGCGGAATACGATAAGGTCAAACAGGGCTGGGAAGCGATGCGCGATTCTCTCGATAAGGCGATGGAGAGCGGCGGAAGCCTCACCACGACGGTAGCGAAGGTGGAGGACTCCACGTTCCCCATGGTGGAGAAGCTCAACGCGGTCGTGCATGGGTACGTCGCCCTTAAAAACCCGTCTTACAGCAGGAATATCGACATGTCCGGGCTCGAGAGGATGAGGACCGTAAAGATGTCCTATCTGATAGAACGCTATGCGAGGTCCAATTCCGGCCGCGATAAGATATCCTCGGATATCAAGGCTACGATAAAGGATTTTGACGATACGTTGAGCGCGCTCAAGTCCGGTTCGTCCGCGCTCGGGCTCAAGGCCCCGGCCGGCAGGGACCTGCCCGCAAGGCTCAAGGAAGCGGATGAGCTGTGGGCCGCGAGGAAGGGTCTCATACAGAGCGTTATGAAGGACAAGGACGCCTTCCATGCCCATCTCACCGACCTTATGGAGGTCAAGGCGCCGGCCGTAATCGCCGCCGCGGACGGGATCAAGGGCCGGATTACCGCGAGGGCCGGGAATTCCGCTAAAAATGGTTTAATGGTAATGGTCATAACGGTATTCGTATCCGCGGCCTTCGCGGTCGTATTCATGTGGGCCATAAACAAGCAGATATTAAAGCCGCTTGACAGGATAAAATCGACCGTGGAGGAGTTCGCCGGCGGGGACCTGACCAAGAGGGCCGGGGTCAAGGTGTCGGTATTCGGACGGGAGATAGACGATGAGATAACGGAGCTGAGCAAGAGCGTGGATTCGATGGCGTCGCAGATGTCCACGGTGATAGCGGGGATAACCGACTCATCCGGCCTTCTCGCCTCAGCCGCGGAGCAGCTCTCGGCGTCGTCGGCGCAGATAGCCGAAGGCGCCGACAGGCAGTCCGGCCAGACCACCCAGGTGGCTACGGCCATGGAGGAGATGAACGCCACCGTGCTGGAGGTGGCCAGGAACTCGCAGACGGTCTCCGAGGCCGCCAGGCAGGCCCAGGAGACGGCCGGGAACGGCGGCAAAGTTATAACTCAGGCCGTGTCCGCCATGAAGGAGGTCGCGGAGTCGACCTCGGTCACGGCGGAGACCATAAAGAGGCTCGGCAAGAGCTCGGAGGATATCGGCGCGATAGTGTCCGTCATAAACGACATCGCCGACCAGACCAACCTCCTCGCGCTCAACGCCGCGATAGAGGCGGCCAGGGCCGGGGAGCAGGGCAGGGGCTTCGCCGTCGTGGCCGACGAGGTCAGGAAGCTCGCCGAAAGGACGACCAGGGCCACCAAGGAGATAAGCGGGATGATCAACTCCATACAGGTGGAGACCAATAAGGCGGTCAATGAGATGGCCGACGGGACCCACAAGGTGGAGAACGGCGTGAGGCTCGCCAACGAGGCCGGCGACGCCCTCGGCAATATAGTGAACGGCGTGCACACGGTCACGGAGATGATAGCCCAGATAGCCACGTCCGCCGAGGAGCAGAGCGCCACCACGGAAGAGATAACCCAGAACATGGAGTCCATCAAGGACGTTTCGAAGTCGAGCGTAGCCGCGATAGGAGAGGCCGCCAGCGCCTCAAACGAGATGGCCCGCCTCGCCACGGAGCTTAAGGACCTTGTCTCAAAGTTCAAGGTCCTGCGCGGCGAAGCCGCCGACGGCGGTAAAGGGGCGGTCTCAGGCGGCCCGGCGGCGCGTCATGGCCAGCCATCGCATGACAGGTACGCTTCACTCTCTGCCTGAGGCCTTGTTTGACTCCGGATGAAGGGTCGTGCAGAATGGAAGTAATGGAAAAAATAACCCTTGATAACGTTATCGCCAGGGCCACGGAGCTGCCGCTTCTGCCCGGCACGGCTCAGAAGGTCCTCGCCATGATGGGGGACCCCGATGTGTCCATAGAGAAGATAAAAAGGATAGCAAGCTCGGACCCGAGCCTGGCCACGAAGATATTGAAGGTGGCGAACTCCGCGTTCTACGGCGGGTACAGGAACATCCAGAACCTCAACCAGGCGATATTGAGGCTCGGGCTCAACTCCGTCAGGAACATCGTCGTCGCCACGTCGATGAAGAACGTCTAC
>JACRNN010000113.1 GCA_016234955.1 Deltaproteobacteria bacterium
CGCTCCCTTTCGGTGCTTGCGATGTCGTATATGTCGCCTATCTCGAACTTGTGGCTGTCGCTCTCGCTCTTGACCTTGTGGGAGACTTCCTGGAGTATCCTGCTCTTGGCTTCAAGGAGCTTCTGAATGGCCTCTTTTTTGAAAGAGACCTTGCCCTTCTGCTTTTCAGTTGTCTTTTTTGCCTCGGCCCTGGGTGCGGCGGCCTTGGGCTTTGCCTTGTCGGTTGCCTTGGGCTTTGCCGCCACGCTCTTTGTCGTAGCCTTTTTAGCGGCGCCTTTCTTTGATATGGAAGGTTCCTTCTTTTTCTTCAACTCTGAGCCTTTCTTGGTTTTTGAGATGTTTTTTGGCATAAGGAGGTAGTATACACTTTTTTTATCTGTTGTCAACAGCCACGGCTAACGAATCTCAATAGGTAATGTATCTTGCTTGAGTGGGGCGGACATAAAAGACCCTGCCCTGCCGTCAAAATCCTCCGTCATTTATCTTTGGAAAAGGTAAATACCCTGTAAAATCAAATAGTTAAGCATCGTAGTGCGGGTTTTCATCCAGATAGGGGCAGGTATTATCAATACTGTATTTACAATACTTAATAGTTTGTTTGTCCGCAGCCCATTGATGGATTCAAAGGGATTGACACCCCTCAGACGGATAATATAAAATGAAAATGCATAGCGAGTGCGAGGCCCGCAGCTTGGGCTTATGGGTCAAGCGAGCGAATAGCAATAGATTTCCTCAGGGTTTTATGCCATACGGACAAGAGTACGGGGTTATAGTCATAGGCGCGGGCCATGCGGGGTGCGAGGCTGCTTTGGCCGCGGCGCGGATCGGGGTTCCCACCCTTGTCGTGACCATGAACCTCGACACCATCGGTCAGATGTCCTGCAACCCCGCCATCGGCGGGATAGCCAAGGGCCATCTCGTTAAAGAGATAGACGCCCTCGGCGGGGAGATGGCCCGCGCTATCGACGCTACAGCCATACAGTGGAGGATCCTCAACAACAGCAAAGGCCCTGCCGTGCGCGCAACGCGCGCGCAGGCTGACAGGGCCCTCTACAGACAGAGGATGAAGAACGTCCTCGAAAATACCCCAAACCTCCATTTAAGGCAGGGCGTTGTAGACTCTATTCTAACGGAGAGCGGCCCCGGGGGGTCTCTCCAGGCAACGGGGGTGCGCCTTGCTACCGGCGAGGAGTTCCGCGCAAAGGCCCTGATAGTGACCGTTGGGACGTTTTTAAAGGGGCTGATACATATCGGCCTTGTGAATTACGCGGGTGGAAGGGCCGGGGATCCCTCCAGCGTAGGGCTCTCAGACTCCTTGGCGGCCCTCGGGCTAACGCTCGGCCGGCTCAAGACAGGGACCTGTCCGAGGATAGACGGCAGGACCATAGACTACTCTAAGGTTACAGTCCAAGAGCTCCAGGGGCCAGGGGAGGTAAGGCCCTTTTCCTTCTCCTCCCCGCCGATTTCACGGGAGCAGACACCCTGCCATATAACATATACGAATGGGCGGACCCACGCCGTCATCATGGAGAACCTCGGGCGTTCGCCTCTATATAGCGGCGTCATAGAGTCCACAGGGCCGAGGTACTGCCCTTCCATAGAGGACAAGATAGTGAAATTCCCGCACAGGGCGAGGCACCAGGTCTTCCTGGAGCCAGAAGGCCGCGATACCAACGAGGTCTACCCAAACGGGCTCTCCACTTCGCTCCCTATGGACGTACAGACACGGTTTTTGCGTACTATAGAGGGGCTCGAGGACGTGGAGGTGCTGAGGCCCGGCTACGCCATAGAGTACGATTATGTGGAGCCCGCGCAACTCAAGCTGAGCCTTGAGGTAAAGGGGGTCGATGGGCTATTCCTCGCCGGCCAGATAAACGGCACTTCCGGGTATGAGGAGGCGGCGGCCCAGGGCCTTATGGCCGGCATAAACGCCACCCTAAAGGTCAAGGGCAGGCCCCCCCTTATACTCGACAGGTCTGAGGCGTATATCGGGGTCATGATAGACGACCTCGTTACCAAAAGTACGAAAGAGCCGTACAGGATGTTTACCTCGAGGGCCGAGTACAGGCTCATACTGCGCGAAGACAACGCGGAGTTCCGCCTGAGAGATAAAGGCTACGAGGCTGGCCTTGTAAAAGACGATATATATGGCGCATTTATAGGGAAGAAGAGGCTCCTTGAGGAGGTAGGCAGGCTCCTCGACGATACACGGATAAACCCCTCCAATGCGGTGAACGGGCTCTTGCCCGGCCTCGGCATGGCCGGGCTGAAGAAGTCCATTACCCTGAGGGAGCTCCTGCGGCGTCAGGGCGCGACCCTCAGGTCGATATATGAGATTATAGGCCGTGAGTTCATTGTCCCCGGCGACATAGCCGACCTGGTGGAGACCGAGACGAGGTACGAGGGGTATATAAAGAGGCAGGGGGAGGAGGCCAAGAGGTTCAAGCGCATGGAGGGGGTGAAGATACCCCCCGCTCTCTCATTCGACTCTGTTCCGGGGCTCTCCAAGGAGGTCGTGGAGAAGCTCAAAAGGGCCTCCCCCGCCTCCATAGGGCAGGCCGGGAGGGTCTCCGGGGTCACGCCGGCGGCAATCTCCATGCTCATGGTCTACATGAAGAAGACAGGGGCCATAAGGTAGGTGGGGCGGACCCCATTTATGTTCCACGTGGAACATTTTGGCGCCCCTTTCGGATACCCATCAAATTGAGAACCCTGAAATGCCCCGATTTTTGTCGTCATTTCGTGGAGCTTTAGCGGCGAAGCAATTTCCAAGTGGTTGTTTTTAGTTCGCGCTGTCAGGAGTTTCCTCCTGACAGCATCAACCTCGGATGCGGCAGGAGGAAACTCCTGCCGCATCCTGAATTGTTGAGTATTATCAAGAAAATACCCCCTATGGAACTTAAACATGGAGAACTCGCAAGGCTCCTGGAAGAGGGCGCCGCGGAGCTTGGGGTTGGGCTCGATGAGGCCGCAATTGCCGCCTTTTCCGCATACCTCGATGAGCTCAAGGCCTGGAACAGGCGGATCAACCTCACCTCGATAGATTCCGACAGGGAGGCCGTCGTCAGGCACTTCCTCGACTCCCTCACACCCTACAGGCATATAAAGGGGGCGGGAAGGCTTCTCGATATCGGCGCGGGCGCGGGGTTTCCCGGCATACCGCTCAAGATAGCCGACCCTTTTATGGAAGTCACCCTCGTGGACAGCGTTGAGAAAAAAGTCCACTTCATGAGGAACGTCATAAGGAAACTCGGGCTCAAGGGCATCGAGGCCGTATCCGGAAGGGTAGAGGACAGGTCCTTGATAGCCCGGTACGCCTTTGGATTCGACTGCGTGATATCGCGCGCCTTTACCGGGCTCAAGAGGTTCCTCGAACTGAGCCTGCCGTATCTCAAGGGAGGGGGGTCGATAGTAGCGATGAAGGGCCCCTCCTATAAGGATGAGCTTGAGGAGGCTTGCGGGATAAAAGGCCTTGAGCCCCCTCAAGTATATGAGGTAAAGGTGCCATTTGAGCAGAGGTCTACAACGCTCGTCATCTTCAAAAAGCGGTGAGGTTGAAGCTCCCCGCAACGAGCGCGGGAAATCTTAGATATATAGGGAATATCACTGCTGTCCCATTAACTAACCCCCCTTTTCTAATCCCACCTACCCCCCTTTTTCAAAGGGGGAGGTCCAAATCTTCGCGGATATGCGAATCCATGTCCTGAAAATATGGCCCACCTGCCTGGGCCTGGGATTCCCTTTATCAGCAAGGGTTTTCTTAGCCGTGGCACCCTTACAGGTAGAGTTAACGGGATAGCAGTGAAGGAATATCTATGTTTCTATTCGCTCGCTTGACCCCTAAGCCCAAGCCGCGGGCCTCGCGCTCGCTATGCATGTTCGAGCAATTGTTCCACGTGGAACACGTGGCCGGACGGTCATCGATATCCGTTGCAACGGCAGGTGGGCGACGGGGGGCAAGAGGGAAATCTTTTCACTTGAAAATCCCGGCCATCTGTTTTAAACTCCTGCATCCCTTGTTGAGGCTCTCCCCTATCCGCAGGTAAAAATGGGCAGGATAATCTCCATAGCAAACCAGAAGGGCGGGGTGGGTAAGACCACGACCGCCGTAAACCTCGCGGCCACCCTCGCGGTGGCTGAAAAGAAGGTGCTCCTCATAGACTTCGACCCCCAGGGCAACGCGACCAGCGGCGTCGGAATCGAGAAGAACGGCTCAAACGGCATATACCACGCGCTCATCGGACACCAGGAGTTCAAGACCCTTCTCAGAAATACCGAGATAAAATATCTCAAGATAATCCCCGCGAGCATAGACCTCATAGGCGCCGAGATCGAGCTGATAGACGAGACCGAAAGGGAGTTCAGGCTGAAAAAATGCCTTTCAGGGGTGGCCCCCTTCTTCGACTACGTATTCATAGACTGCCCGCCGTCCCTGAGCCTCCTTACCGTGAACGCGCTTGCCGCCTCCGACTCGGTCCTGATACCTCTACAGTGCGAATATTACGCGCTTGAAGGCATAACCCAGATACTTAAGACAATAGACCTCATAAAGGCAAGGGTCAACCCCGCCCTCGAAATAGAGGGGATACTCCTTACCATGTTCGATTCGAGGAACAGGCTCGCGCACCAGGTAGAGCACGACATACGGCAACACTTCGGCAGTAAGGCCTTCAAGACCGTCATCCCGAGGAACGTCCGCCTCTCCGAGTGCCCGTCCTTCGGAAAGCCGATAATACTCTACGACGTCCAGTCAAGGGGCGCGATAAGCTACATGGAGCTTGCGAAAGAGATAGTGTTTGCAAGAAATAACCAATAAAATCAAATGGTTATGAACTATGCCCTTGCTTGGGGCCCTTATGGTTTCAAGACCGTTAAAACAGAGAGGCATACGCTATGTTGAACAAGAAAAAGGTTCTCGGCAGGGGCCTTGGCGCCCTCATGGGGGACGCCGTTGTGCCGGTCGAAGCGCCGAGGCCCAGGGAAAAGTACTTCATCTGCCCGATAATGGACATATCCCCCAATAAGGCCCAGCCTCGAAAGAGCTTCGATGAGGCGTCGTTAAAGGAGCTGTCTGATTCGATAAGGGAAAAGGGGGTAATAGAGCCCCTAATAGTGAGGCGGTCCATCGACGGCTACGAGCTTGTGGCCGGCGAGCGGAGGTGGAGGGCGTCGAGGATGGCCGGCCTCGAAGAGGTCCCGGCGGTGATAATAGACGCGACTGACGAGGAGAGCCTCGAGTTGGCTATAATAGAGAACATACAGAGAGAGGACTTGAACGCCATAGAGGAGGCCGAGGCGTACAGGTCCCTGACGGGCTTCGGCCTCTCCCAGGAAGAGGTCGCTAAGAAGGTAGGGAAAGAGAGGGCGACGGTAGCTAATTATCTAAGGCTCCTGAAGCTCCCCCCCGAGGTAAAGGCCGAGATAGTCAAAGGCTCGATAACCATGGGACACGCAAGGGCGCTCCTCTCTATCGAAGGGCACGCCGCACAGACCGAACTGTGCAGGACTATAATTGCAAGGGGTTTGTCGGTCAGGGAGGCCGAAGCGCTCGCGAACAGGTCCGGGAAGTCACCCGGGAAAGCGGCCAACAAGGGCGCTTATCAGAGCCCGATAGAGGATGAGCTGAGGGGGATATTCGGCACAAAGGTGTCCTTCAAGGAAAAAAAGGGGAGGGGGAGCGTGGAGATATCTTTCTACTCCGCGGATGAACGCGAGAGGATAATAGACCTGTTGAGGTCTGTTGCAGGGCGCTGAACATGCATAGCGAGCGCCCAGCCCGCAGCTTGTTGCGGGGTCAAGCGAGCGAATCGGATATAGATACTTCCTTACATGTCGAAGATTCCCCGCGGGGCGCTGAAGGGGGGGGCGGGGGGTGGGGGACATTAAGTTTCCGTTGCCGGAGATAAGCGGCGTCAGGAGGGGGCGATGTTCGCAAAGGGAGACAAGGCACAGGGTGTTGAGGTGGTGGGGTTTATCGGCAGGGGGATGTCCATAGAGGGCAGGCTCTGTTTTGATGATACGGTGAGGGTGGAAGGGGTCTTCAAGGGTGAGATAGACGCCAGGGGCACGCTCGTTGTAGGGGAGGGCGGGCGGGTCGAGGGAGACATCAGGGTCGGCAGCGCCGTCATCGCCGGAGAGGTCTACGGTGTCTTGCAGGCCGCCTCAAGGGTCGAGTTGAGGGCGCCCGGAAAGGTGTACGGCGAGATAAAGACCCCGAACCTCATAATAGGCGAGGGGGCCGTCTTCGACGGGAAGTGCGTGATGGTGAGGAAAGAGACGGGCGAATTGGTGGAGGAGGTCGAGTACGGGGAGACGATAGAGCCTATAGAGGAGGCGCGGTGAAGGCGCGCGCGCCGGCGCCGTGGAGATAAGGTTTAGATGGGGAGGGAGGCCGCTTGTCACGTCCGATGCGACGCCGTAAGCGCTGCGTAACTTTACGCCGCGGATATACCTAAAAATGTTAAGTGCCATTCGTGGCAAACTGAGATGAAGTAATGCCAAAAAAGGAAAAGCTTGATATAGAAAAATTGGTAGGCGAGGCGGCACGTTTTGCTGAATTAGAAAGTACCTATGATGAGCCGTGTCTTTATGGTGTAACTGACGGCAAAGCCGTCGGTACTTATTTGGAACACAAGTTTATGCAATATCTTGCGGGAAAATATGAGTACAAAGAGGGCAACTCTGCCTCTGGGATCGACTTCCCCGGGCTTAGTGTCGATATGAAAGTTACAAGTGTTCGCCAACCTCAATCATCGTGCCCATTTAAATCGGCCAGACAGAAGATTTACGGCCTTGGTTATCACCTGATAGTGTTTGTTTACGAAAAGACCGACGACCACAAAGGGCGAACCGGCCGTCTAAATATGCAGCATACGCTATTTGTCGAGCAAGACAGAACAGCAGACTTCCAAATGACAAAAGGGATTCTTCAAATTCTTGAAAACGAAGGGAATGTTGAAGATATAGTTGCCTTCATGCAGGACAAGAACTTGCCGGTCGATGATATTGAGGCTAATTCAATCGCTGAAGAGATAATTAATAATCCTCCGAAGCAGGGATACCTAACCATCTCTAACGCATTACAATGGCGACTTCAATATGGCCGTGTAATTCATGAGGCAGGTAAAATCAATGGTATTAACCGGGTGAGATAGTGAGGGCGATGGTGCGCAAAGCAAAAGATAAATGGGAGTATGGCGATTTTCAGACGCCTCCACCTCTCGCTGAGGTTGCTATCGCAACACTGCAGCGGTCTGGATTCAATCCAAAGACTGTTCTTGAACCCACATGCGGCAAGGGTGCGTTTTTGCTCGCAGCTATTCAGGCCTTTCCGAAGGTGGCAAGGTTTGTTGGAGTAGATATCAATAGTCAATATCTCACTATACTCCAAAATCAGATATCTTTGCCGGAACGTAGCGGCACCATTGATCTCCTGCATGGAGATTTCTTCTCCCTTGATTGGCGCGCACTACTTCGTGACCTGCCACAGCCTATTCTTATTGTTGGCAATCCGCCTTGGGTTACATGCTCTGAGTTAGGCTTGTTAGCGAGTGAGAATCTCCCGAACAAATCAAATTTCCAGGAGCGCCGTGGCTATGACGCTATCACGGGCAAAAGCAATTTTGATATCTCGGAATGGATGCTATTACAGAATCTCGATTGGCTGAAGAACCGTCGCGGTGTAATCGCTTTGTTATGCAAGATGGCTGTTGCACGAAAGGCTCTGTTCCACGCTTGGAAGCATCAATTGGCCATATCCGGCGCGAAGATATTTATGATTGATGCACAAAAACACTTTGGTGCATCCGTGGATGCCTGCTTTCTTGTAATCGACATGATAGGCGAAGCCAGTTCGGCGGACTGTGCTGTTTATGATGATTTTATATCTGACCAGCCAACTCAGGTTATCGGCTATCACGATGAAGTCATTCTTTCAAATATAAAATATTATGAGAAATGGCGTCATCTTAAAGGGTCTGATAAGGTATATACTTGGAGATCTGGGATAAAACATGACTGTTCCAAGGTAATGGAACTTGAGATGGAAGGTGAACAATATCGAAACGGAATCGGCGAACTGATTAACATAGAGGACGACTATGTCTATCCAATGCTAAAAAGTTCGGATATTGGGAACGACCAGATACGTTATGGTCGGAAGTATATGCTCGTAACACAAAAACATGTAGGAGAAGATACCTCCGTAATAAAAAGAATGGCTCCGAAAACGTGGCGGTATCTTGAAGCGCATGATAATCTGTTTGAAAAACGCGCGAGTTCTATTTATCTGAATCGTCCGAAATATTCGATTTTTGGAGTTGGCAACTATTCATTTTCGCCTTGGAAGGTCGCCATCTCAGGCTTTTATAAGCATCTTTCTTTCAAGTTTATAGAGCCGCAAAAAGGGAAAATCATAGTTTTGGATGATACATCTTATTTTCTGCCATGCTGGTCAGAATCTGAAACTTATTTCGTTGCAAATTTGTTGAATTCGGAGCCAGCACAACAATTCATCGAGTCGATGATTTTCTGGTCGGATAAGCGGCCAATAACGATCGAGATACTAAAGCGTCTTGATTTGCGCGCACTTAGTGTTGAACTTGGTTGTGAGGAGGATTATTTAAAATTTGCGCGGTGTCGTAAAGATAGAGAATGCGAGGTAGTGCAAGGGCAGTTATCTTTGGGCCTTGCAGAGAAAAACGTAAAGTGTTTCACTAATCAGAATAAAGCATCTAACAAATCACTTCAGCGGACGCGTCATACGATATAGATAATAATCCAAAGGAGCCTTTTCGAGCATGGAAAAGTCAAAGTACATCTGGATGGACGGCAAATTCGTCGAGTGGGGCAAGGCCAACGTCCATATCCTGACCCATACGCTCCACTACGGCCTCGGCGTATTCGAGGGCATAAGGTGCTACGCGTGCGCCGACGGAAGGAGCGCCATATTCAGGCTCAGGGAGCACACTGACAGGCTCTTCGATTCGGCCCTGATAGCCGAGATGGAGATCCCGTTTTCAAGGGACGAGATAAACGGCGCGATAGCCGGGACGATGAAGAAGAGCGGGTTGAAGGACGGGTATCTGCGCCCGATAGTATACCTCGGCGCGGGGTCCATGGGGCTCTTCCCGAAAAACAACCCCGTCCGGGTGGCCATAGCCGCGTGGGCATGGGGCGCGTATCTCGGGGAGGAGGGGCTCAAAAAGGGCATAAGGGTGAAGGTCTCCTCCTACACCAGGCACCACGTAAATAGCTCCATGACAAAGGCAAAGCTCGTCGGGAACTACGTCAACTCCATCTTCGCGAAAAGGGAGGTCGTAACAGCCGGGTATGACGAGGCGGTACTGCTCGACACCGACGGCTATGTTGCCGAGGGGAGCGGTGAGAACATATTCATGGTAAAGGACGGGACGCTCAAGACGACCCCGCTGACATCGGTGCTCAAGGGCATAACGCGCGACTCCGTCATGAGGATAGCGAGGGACAACGCCATAGAGGTGAGGGAGGAGAGGTTCACGAGGGACGAGCTATATACGGCGGACGAGGCGTTTTTCACCGGGACGGCCGCGGAGATAACGCCGATAAGGGAGGTAGACGGCAGAAAGATAGGACAGGGCAGGCCCGGCCCTGTCACGAAAAAGATACAGTCCGTCTTCTTCGACGCGGTGAAGGGCAAGGTCAAGAACTACGAGGGCTGGCTCTGGCGCCTGTAGCCGAGAAGGCCCTTATCGGAACGTGCGTCTCTGTACGGGATGAATTTGGAGGCAAGCACGGGCGACGGTTTCCCGATGAGATAGCCCTGCGCGTAATCGACCCCGTAACTCTTCAATAGCCCCAACACGGCCTCGTCCTCGACAAACTCCGCGACGGTTTTGATATTCATCCCCTTCGCGACCTCGGTTATCGCCTTTACGAAGAGCCGGTCCTCAGGGCTTTCATGGAGCTTCCTTACGAAAGCACCGTCTATCTTTATAAAATCGACCTGGAGCTCCTTCAGATAGGTGAAGGAGGTGAAGCCAACGCCGAAGTCGTCAAGGGAGAAGTTGCACCCGATGGACTTCAACGCTCTTACGAACCTCTTCGCCCTCTCGATGTCGCTTATGGCGGCCGTCTCGGTTATCTCGAATATCAGGCGGTTCGGGTCGGCCCCCGTGGAGGCGACTTTGTCCTGAATGAAAGAGAGCAGGTCGTCGTCAATGAGGTCCTTGCCGGAAAGGTTCATGGAAAAGGAGATGGCCTTGCCCTGGCCCTTGAGCTCGGCCTGGAGCCGCATGGCCTTCTCTATTATCATCTTGTCGATAGAGCCGACTATCCCGAAGTTCTCGGCTATCCCTATGAACGCTCCGGGCAGGAGCACCGCGCCGTCCTCATCGCGCATCCTCGCGAGCACCTCGTAGTGATGGACCTCGTTGTCGCTGAGGTCGAGTATCGGCTGGAACCAGGGGTCGAAGCGGTCCTCCTTGAGCGCCTTGAGTATCTTCGCCTTCCAGCTCAGTCTCGAGTGCATCTTTTCAAGGTCGCGGTCCTCCGGCAGATAGACGTGGCAACGGTTGCGCCCCAGCTCTTTTGCCCTGTATACGGCGGCGTCCGCCCTGGTAAAGAGCGTCCCGGTATCCGCGCCGTGGTCCGGGTAGACGGCTATGCCGACGCTTATGGTCACGGAAGCCTGGTATTCGGAGAAGCGGGCCTGCTCAACGGCCTTTCTGAGACGTTCGGCCACGTCCAGCCCTCCTTCCTTGCCGAGGGAGGGGAGGAAGACCGCGAACTCGTCGCCGCTTAAACGGCCTATGAAGGGCTTGCCGCCGACCACCTGCTCCTTATATACGGTATCGGTGGTCGACTGAATGAGCTTTCCCAGTCGGCGCAGATAATCGTCGCCGGAAGAGTGGCCGAGCGTGTCGTTCAGGAGCTTGAACTGGTCAAGGTCCATCAGGAGAAGCGCCCCGGTCGCGCCGTTCGTGCTCGAGTACGCAATGTATTTGTCCATGAGCTCCATGAAGCGGGAGCGGTTTATAAGCCCGGTCATCTCGTCGTAATGGGACAGGTACTTGAGTTTTTCGTCCGAGAGCATCTTCTGCGAAATATCCTCCTGGACCGCGAGGAAGTGGGTTATCTCTCCGCTGTCGTTCCTTATCGGGGATATGACCGAGTTGCACCAGTAGAACCCGCCGTCCTTCTTCCTGTTCTTAAGGACGCGCCTCCATGTCTTGCCGGATAGGATGGTATTCCAGAGGTCCTGGTACTGCGAGTCAGGCAGCTCGCCCGAAGACAAAATCCTCGGGGTCTGGCCGAGCGCCTCTTCCCTGGAATAACCCGTCACCTCCTCGAACATCGGGTTTACATACTCTATGACGCCCTTCTTGTCGGTAACGAAGACGATGTTGACGCTGTGCTCTATGGCCATCGAGAGCTTTTTCAGCTCGAATTCGGTCTTTTTCCTCTCGCTGATGTCCTGTATGGCGCCTAACATGCGCGCCGGGGTCCCCTTTTCATTGAAGCTGACGGCCCCTTCGCCGCGCACGGTGCGCACCGCTCCGTCCGGGAGCACTATCCTGTGCTCCACGGAGTAGTCCTTGCCCCTGTACATGGCGTCGAAAAAGGCCTTCTTTACAATCTCCCTGTCCGCCGGGTGGACGGAGTTGATGAAGGACTCGTAAGTGGTCCCGAAAGCGCCCTCCTTAAGGCCGAAGACGCGGTAGACCTCCTCGGACCAGTATATGGCGTTGTTCAGGATGTCCCAGTCCCAGCTCCCCATGCGCGCTATCTGCTGGGCGGTCCTGAGGCGGAGCGCGCCGTCCTTCAGGGCGTCTTCGCCCCTCTTTTTTTCCGTTATGTCGGAGAACAGGCCGTCAGCGTACTTTACCCCGTCCTTGAAGTAGGTCGTTGCGGCCCTGTCCCGGACCCATACCCACTGCCCGGACTTCGCCCTTATCCTGTACTCGATGTCGTAGCCTTTTTCTTCATTGAAGAGCGCCCTGTGCGCGTTTATGACCTTATCGACGTCGTCACGATGGGCCAGGAGGAACCAGAGCCGTATATCCCTGTAAACCTCCTCCTGCGAATAACCCGAGAGCTTCTCTATGTTCGGGCTTATGAAGACTATCTCCGCCGCCCTGTTGGCGGTCCACGTGACGTCCGGGATGTTCTGGATAAGCGAGCGGTACTTCTCCTCGCTCGTCTTGAGGGCCGAGTCCCTGGACATGATGCCCCGCGCCATGCCGTTGAAGGACGCGGCCAGCTCGCCTATCTCGTCGTTCGTCCCGGCCGGGATAGTCAGGCCGTAGTTCCCGGCCGCGAGCGACCGGGCCGCCGCCGAGAGCCTCTGGAGCTGGAGGACCACTGTCCTGTAAAACGCGATAAAGAGGAGCGAGATAAGCCCGGCCACGACAACCCCGGCGATGACGGCGTCCCTCCTCATGGACTCAAACGGCGCCAGGGCCTCAAGCGCGTTCCTCTCCACTAAGAGGGTCCATTGGAGCGCCGGCATGCATGTCGATGCGCCTGCCACGTCAACGCCCATCCGATTTCTGTAGAACCCGGAGCCGGCCTCTTTTTCGTTGAGACACGTCCGTAAGGGGAGCGTTTCCACGGCCAGCTTTTGCGCGCCGCCTGCGGGCCTTGAGCCGGCCAGTATTGCTCCGTTTCCGTCCACCAGATAGGCCTCTATCTTCTTCCGGCCCCACAGACGCCGGGGGGATGCGCCGGGCTCTTTTTGTAACCGGCCGCTTAAAACGTCGTCGAGCCCGGAGAGGGCGACGACGTTCGCCACCATCCCCGTCTGTTGGCCCGTTACCGGGCTCTTTACAGGGGCGGTGACCGCGATAGCCGGTCCGCCCTCAGACCCCGCTATTTCGGTTACGTCCCGCCCCGTCCCGGCGTTCATGAAGAAAGGCTCTCCGGATACGTCGCGCCCTATGAAGGAACTGTCCGTGGAGGAGACTATAAAACCGTCGGCGGATACGACATGGATGGCGCGAACGTAATTGTGGAGCGGGAGTTTGTTCTTCGTGAGATGTTCGTTGAGCCGGGCCGAGGCAACACGACTGCGCGGCGCAAGCCCGTCGAGCTCCTTGATTATCAGCCCGTCGCTGGAGAAGTCCCTCGTGATCCTTTGGGACGTCTCGATGAACTGGTCCACCCGTCCCTCTACGGCGGCGGATACGACCGAGAGGTCGGCGAGGAGCTGCTCTCTGATTAAGGAGGTGTTCCTCTTATACCCATAGACAAACGTTATGAATATGGGCAGAAGAATGATGACTACCGCCGCTAAAGCCTTCCTTGAAAGTGAGAAGATAAACCTGCTCATTTTTTTAATGTTCCGAAACCCCTTTGGGTTTTGAATCCAATTCAGGGTTATGAACGTCGAGACGGGCCCGGGTGAATTGAGGTTCCTGGAGGGATAAAGGGATTTATCGGATAAAGACGGCGGATACGGCTGCTGATATGCCGGTCTTTTATCGCACCCCGGTGCAAGGCACGCCCTGATATCATAACTCTCTGAAGTCGAAAAAGCAAATTTTTTGCGGGATTATAACGGAAACTGTTCTTGCACATCCCTTATATCGTATATCGGAGGGTATAAAGGTTTCTTTACCTTTTTTAACGTTCTGTAACCTTTTGGGTTTAAGCCAGGATAGGATTGAAGCTCCCGGCAACAAGTTGCAGGGTTGGCGCTCGCTATGTGTTTTCATAGACGATTTTGCGGGATTCGGAGAAAGTCAGGGGGGTTAATTAGCGTCGAATCAAGCGGGGCAGGCTCAAATATGCGGCGCACCCGCATATACCGGGGTCTGCCCCATGTCACAAAGGGCCTCAGCCCTTTTGCCTGGGCCTCCTGTTCGCCTCGAGGACCTTTTTCCTGAGCCTTATGCTTTGGGGCGTCACCTCGACAAGCTCGTCCTCCTTTATGAACTCGAGTGCCTGCTCCAGGTTCATGATATGCGGCGGATAGAGTATCATGGAATCGTCAGAGCCCGATGCCCTCATATTGGTCAGCTTTTTTTCCTTTACCGGGTTGACGTCCAGGTCGTTCTCCCTTGAGTTCTCCCCTATAACCATCCCCTCGTAGGCCGGGGTATTCTCCGTGACAAAAAGAGTGCCGCGCGGCTGGAGGTGGAAGAGCGCGTAAATCGTGGTGGTGCCTCCCCTGTCGGAGACGAGCACGCCGGTCTGCCTCTTCGATATCGTCCCGGACCACGGCTCATATCCGTCGAAGATATGGTTCAGGAGCCCCATGCCCTTGGTGTCGGTGAGGAACTGGGACCTGAAGCCGATAAGCCCCCTGGAAGGTATGCGGAACTCGAGCCTCACCCTGCCGTGGCCGTTGTTCAGCATCTTCTGCATCTTGCCCTTTCTTGCGCCTATCTGCTGGGTGACCACCCCGATGAATTCCTCGGGGATGTCTATGACAAGGTGCTCCATCGGCTCATGGAGCGCCCCGTTTATCGTTTTCGTTATGGTCTCCGGCATCGACACCGAAAGCTCGTAGCCCTCCCTCCTCATCATCTCTATGAGGATGGCGAGCTGAAGCTCTCCCCTGCCCATGACCTTGAATGCGTCCGCCCTGTCGAAGTCGACCTTTATGGAGACGTTGTAGAGGAGCTCTTTTTCGAGCCTCTCGCGCAGGTTTCTGGCCGTGACGTATTTGCCCTCTCTGCCGGCGAACGGCGAGGTATTGGCCGAGAAGACCATCGATATGGTCGGCTCATCGACCGTTATCCTCGCAAGCGGCTTCGGGCTGTCGGCGTCGGTGATGGTGTCGCCGATGTTGACGCCCTCCATGCCGGCTACGGCCACGATGTCGCCCGCCACGGCCTCCCGGGCATCCACCCTCTGGAGACCCTGGAAGACGTAGAGCGAGGATACCTTGGCCTTTATTGCCTTGCCCTCGTGGTTGACCGTGGAGACGTGGGAGCCGGACTCTATCCTGCCGGAGAATATCCTCCCTATGGCGAGCCTTCCAACGTAGTCGCTGTAGTCGATGTTGGTGACAAGGACCTGGAGCGTCCCTTTGGGGTCCCCGCCAGGCGCGGGTATGGTGGAGACTATCTTTTCAAAGAGCGGGCGCAGGTCCTCTGACGGCGCCTCCATGTCGAGCGTTGCCGTGCCCTTCTTGGCGTTCGTGTAGACTATCGGGAAGTCGAGCTGGTCTTCCGTGGCGTCGAGGTCTATGAAGAGGTCGTAGACCTCGTTCAAGACCTCCTTTATCCTCGCGTCCGGCCGGTCTATCTTGTTGATGACGAGTATCGGCTGGAGCTCGAGCTCAAGGGCCTTCTTCAGGACAAAACGGGTCTGGGGCAGCGGGCCCTCGGAGGCGTCCACGAGGAGGAGCACCCCGTCGACCATCTTTAGCGTCCTCTCCACCTCCCCGCCGAAGTCGGCGTGCCCGGGGGTGTCCACGATGTTTATCTTTACCGGGCCGTACTCGACCGCGGTGTTCTTGGCCATGATGGTTATCCCGCGCTCGCGCTCGAGGTCGATGTTGTCCATGACCCTTTCCTGCACCCGCTCGTTCGAGCGGAAGATGCCGGACTGCCTGAGCATCGCGTCCACAAGGGTCGTCTTGCCGTGGTCAACATGGGCTATGATCGCTATGTTTCTTAAATTGCCGTTCTCCATACACCTCACCGTTCCGTTGCGATTGAATTGATATAACCGATCAGTCTTTATAAAAATAGAATCAATTATTATACGATAAATGCCGGTAGAGGTAAAGGAATTTCATGTGATAATGAGGTTTTTTTATGAACATGCATAGCGAGCGCATTCCCCGTAGCTTGGCTTTGGGGTCAAGCGAGCGAATAGAAATAGATACTCCCTTTATATGTCGAAGATTAAGCGCGGCTTGCCGCGGGGAATCTTCAATAGCCGGATCAACGAGAAAACCGCTATATTGAGTGGTGTAAGATTTTTTAAAGATATAAAGAGGTTGTCGATATTTTTTACACTGCCTGTAAACATCCTTAACCTATTGATATTAAGGCTATTTATTTGAATTTTCACTTATTCAGAGTCTTATATTTGACAGGCGGATGTAAAATATTTCGACAATTTTATTAAGATATGGCGTCAAAAAATTTTTAGATAGAGGAAATGAAAATAAAATAATCTTAAAAATCAACAAGTTCTCAACTTGATCGGCTGTTAGGCCGGTTCATGCTACAGTTCTTGCGAATAATTTGGCAATTACCATCACGGTTGCGGAACTTTTTATCTTTTGGAACTGGCTACGGGCGCCTCAACATGCATGGAAGCGGACTCCTTGCGGCCTGGGCTTAAGGGAAGTTACTTTTCTAAACGGAGGGGATATGATGAAGATGGTACGCTGTTTATCCGCCGCGATTTTAATGACACTCATGGGGATACTCATAGCCCCGGCGCGTTCACAGGCGTCTATGATCGTTGACTTTTCGGAAGGTTATGTGGGAAACTTCGATAGAATTGTCGCAACCTCCACTGACCCGGCCTTCGTGAGCCCTGGTTTTACGAACTTCAGGGACTTCAGTTACAATCCGGTCGCTGGTTGGAGCGGTACGTTTTACTCACAATATCTTATCGAGGCAACGGGGCCTGCCAGGGATAATCTGATCTTCGGGATCACCTTCGACGAGGGTTATGCCGCATTAGCGTTCAGCATGGAATTTTATGCATACGATCAAACAACCCTCGTGGAATGGACAACCATGTCCTATAACGGAGGGGGAAACATAAGTAACTACGGCAACTGGACATTTAATACGCACGCCGTTCCAGAGCCGGCCACATTAATCCTTTTCGGCTCAGGCCTTATCGCGATGGCGCTGCGGAAAAAAATAGGCTTGTGACATAGAAGGTGGCTTTTACGTTTCCTTCGGATGGATTCCCCGAAGCTTAAGCTTACATCGACAACTCTCTTTTAGGCGTATTGGCAAGCGTGTCGAGGCGCAACCCGTCTTAACGGGGGAATAGAGACCGCGCGGACGACATGCGTCATTCGCTGTCCGGCGCGGGTCTCCCGTTCTTGAACATGCATAGCGAGCGCATTCCCTGATAGCCAAGCCGCGGGGTCAAGCGAGCGAATCGGATATAGATACTTCCTTACATGTCGAAGATTCCCCGCGGCTTGGGGCAGGGGAGCTTCAATACCCCGCATTCCATAAAGCGGTTTTAAAACTCATACCGCGCCTGCATGTACATGTTGTCGTTCTTGTCGAGAGAGCCGAACTGGGTCGTATCTTTTTTTCCGCCGAAGACGTTAGCGCCCAGGGCCGCCCAGACATGGTCTGAGAAGTTGTATCTGACCTCCGGGTTCAAAAGATAGTCCCTGTCCACGGGAGACCAGAAGGAGAACCACTGAAGCCTCATGTTCTGGTGCATTAGAAGGTATGTCAGCCGAATAGACGTGAGATCCCTGAACCTCGGCTCCTTCGGGAAAGCCGCTATCCTGGTACTTTCGTATTCCGCATAATTATGCGTGTACTCTCCATAATATTGGACAGTCACGCTAAAATCCTCGATTACCTGCCGCTGGTAGCTTAAAAGAAAACGGGTCTGTGAATTAGGGATGAGGGGGTCTGTGCCGCTCCTGTCGTCCAATGAATCATAGTAGCCGGCCTCAAAGCCGAGCACGCCTCCTAACGAACTTCTCTGAAGGCTCACCCCGTAAACCGAGAGTTCCGGGTATATGAGCTCTATCCTCGTTGGAGAGGTGAGACTGTCCGGGACCATCGAAGGCGACCTGTAAAAGCCTTTGTATGCATATATTGAGGCATCGAAACCGGCTATATCACGATAGACCCGGAGAGCCGCCTCAGTATTCCTGATGTTAGAGGCAGGCCCCTTTTGAACCCTGTTCGTCACGCCGGGCATGGGGTCGTACATCCAGAACCTGTTTGAATCGGGAAAATTGTCCGGTTCAAAGAAAGGGATTATGACCAGCTCAAAGGAGGCTATATCAGGGTAGAACCCGGCCTTTATCGCGTCCGTGCCTTTTTTCAGGTACTCAAGGGGCCTTCCTGAGAAGAACGCCTCATAGTCCTTCGGGAATATGTCGTTTATGAATATAAGATCGCCGAGGCCCCATGTGACTATCTGCCTGCCGATCCTTAAATCCCACTTCCTCCCTGTAAGGTCAAAGTACGCTTCCCTAAGCTCGACCTCGCCTTCTTTATCGAGATGGTCAAAGGATATATCTGTTTTAAGGAAGAGGCGGAGCGGCTCCTGCGAGCCTTCGAGCTTGAACTGGCCCCTTTCCTCGGCCCGCTTGAGGTCTCCGCCGTCCGGGTTCGAGGTCTCTATTCCAAGGGAGTAATTGCCCTGCAAAAAGCCCCCGGTTGAAAAATCCCAGGCATATGCCTTTTGGGCGACGAGGACTAACGCGGCAAGGCAGGCGTATAGAAGTATCCTTATCATGCTCAAGGTTGTCTCGCGCTCACTCTATCCACTTCCTGGGCGGATGCTTCAAATACCTTTCAGAAAAGAGGCTGTCCTCAATCCCTATGTTGTAGTCGACCTTCGTGAAGGCCGTTTCCGTTGAATGTCCGCTCTGGAGGTTCTTCATGGTCCTTTTGGTAACCGTCGGGAACCCCTTAACATCCTTTATCTCCTCGGCGGTAAAGACCTTGTAAAGGTCTCCCCTTTTATCAAAGTACTCTTCCTTCAACGGCAGGAAGGTCTTTTTGTCCACCCATGTGAGTTTGTGGCTGTAGTCCGTATCCCCGGCCTTCGGCGTGCTCTTGACGACGAAACAGTCCGCCCCTCCCAGTTTTTCCTCTCTTACAATCTCGTGCGAGTCGTCGGCTAAGTCCCTGCCCGAGACGTCCTCGTATGTGAAGTCCGAGCCAACGAAGCTTGAACGGCTGTCCTGGGCCGCGATCCTCCTTACCATGTTCAGCGCCGGGATGAAGAGCCAGCGGTCGTCGTCCCTCCCCGGGTATTTGTAGACCATGAAGGTCATGTCTTTTACGTCGGCCGGCTGAAAGAAATACATGAAGTACTTCTGGTCTCTTCCCGGCTCTCCATAATTCTTACGGAGCATCATAAGCTCCCTTGTCCTTTCAGAGCCGGACTTGCTTATAAGCCTCATCACCACCCTTGCCTTGAAGTCCTTGCCCGGATAGAGGAATGCGGCCTGCGAGTTTTTCATCACCTCCTCGGGCGTGATGGCGAATGACTTGAGCGGCAGCAGGACCGCAAGCAACAAAATCAGATACTTGAGCATGGTAAACCTCCTTTTTTACCAATCAACCATCTCCAAAAAGCCGGCATCTTAAGAGCACAATCAGGGCCGGAAGATAGATCGTGGTGAGTATGGCGCTTAGCAACATCATGCTCACGATAAAGGCCCCGACGGTTATATACGGCGTAAGGGGCGCAAAGAGCATGACCGAGAATGCCGAAGCGAAGAGGACGGCGTTACGAATTATCCCCTTGCCGGGCCTCGCGGCGGTCCAGAGGAGGGCCTCTATCAGAGGCTTGGTCTCATGGGGATTCCCATAGCCGGTTTCAGTGAGTCTCTGCCTTAACCTGCTGATAAAATGGATGGCGAAATCCACCGCCATGCCGAGCGACAGGCAGCTTAAGACCGAGATGGGCATATCGAAATCCTTGCCCATATATCCGACCGCGCCGTATATGAGAAGTATCGTAAAAAGGAGCGGAACATACCCGACTACAGCCCATTTTACAGACCTGAAGTTGAAGGCGAGTATTATGAATACCGCGATCAGGGCGAAGATAAACCCCTTGAGCATGTCCCAGAGGACCTCATCGTTCCAGACCAGGTTGAAGTAGGCCGTGCCGGCGGGCTTAAGCTCGAATTTTCCTGGATGCGATGCTCTGTATTCATTTGCCGCCTCAATGACGCTTCGCATGGCCTCGGCGTCCCATGTCTTGAGCTGTACCCATATGTTCGCCTTCCTGAACGGGTAGTCGACCACGTTGTCGAGGTCGGACGGCTTCGCGGACATGCTGAAAAGGAAGAGATACTGGCCTATCTCCTCCTTTGAGCCGGGCACCGTGTCGTATTCAGGGTCGTCGTCGTGGAGGACCTTGTTTATCCTCTTTACGTAATCCACGACGGAACTTGTCCTGCCGACGGCAGGCAGCCCTTCAAGATGCCTCTGGAGCCCCTTTATGTACCTCATGGCCTCAGGTGTCTTTATATAGCCGTCCTCATCCGATATGGCTACCACGTAACCGAGGGATGTGCCTCCGAGCGCCTTGTTTATGACCGAATCCGCGGTGCGGACGGCGCTGTCCTTCTTAAACCATTCGACCATGTTGTTGTTTACCGTTATCTTTGTTATTCCTATGACGGCGACAATGCAAAGTATCAAGCCGATGACGGCAACCGTCTTCGGCCTCCCTGTGCCTAGGCCGCCGAGCCTCTGAAGGAAAAAGGACGTCTTGCTTGCTCTTATATCCTCTTTCTCATACGCGGATTTAAGCTTTTCAATGTCGATAAGAGCCAGCAATGCCGGGACGAGGGTGAAGCTCGAAAGGAGCAATGCAAGGGTTCCGAAGGCGATGCCGAAGCCGAAGACCTTGACAGGGATTATATTCGCGAAAAGCAGCGAGGCGAAGCCGGCGGCCGTAGTTATGTCGGTATAGATGAGCGGGGTCCCGACGGCCTTCATGGTCTCGATTATCGCGGCCCTTTTATCTTTTTTTTCGCGGCACCTGAAATAAAATTCATTGAATATGTGAATGCTGTCGGTCGCTATCGCCATGAGAAAAACCGGGCTCATCGAACTCATGATATGGATA
>JACRNN010000114.1 GCA_016234955.1 Deltaproteobacteria bacterium
GACTCCATGACGGTGGCCGAGAACGTCGGCTTTCCCCTAAAGGAACATACCGACCTGAACGATGAGGATATAATGAAGGCCGTCGTTGAAAAGCTCAAGAGGGTCGGCCTGGTGGACGTGGAGAACATGATGCCCGCCGACTTGAGCGGCGGCATGACAAAAAGGGTCGGCCTGGCGAGGGCCATAGTGATGGACCCGGAGATAGTCCTCTTCGACGAGCCTACTACCGGGCTTGACCCCATAATGAGCGACTCGATAGCGGAACTCGTGCTCGACACACAGAGGGCGCTCAAGACCACCTATGTGCTCATAACGCACGACATCCCGTTCACCTACAAGATAGCGGACAAGATAGCCATGCTGCACGAGGGCAGGATAATCGAAGAGGGGACGGTCGAGGACATGAAGAACAACCAGAACCCGATACTCAGGCAGTTCCTCGAGGGAAGGGCCGAGGGGCCGATCAAGGTATATTGAAAATGCGTTGCGGGGAGCTTCAACATGCATAGCGGGCGCGGGCGGATAGCAATTTATCTTCATCATTGCGCCGATATGATACGGTGATGACCTATGGCGGAAAGACCGTCTATATTTAAATTCAGCCCAGAAGCGAAGGTGGGGCTCTTCGTCCTCTTCGGGATAATACTCCTTGTCTACATGTCCATGAGGATCGGGGGGATCAAGTTCGGGAGGAGCGAGGGCTACATCCTCACCGTCAACTTCGACAGCGCCTCCGGGCTCGACAAGGACGCCTCCGTGCGCGTAGCCGGGGTCGAGGTCGGAAGGATCAAGGAGATATCGCTCCAGGACAGCAGGGCCCATCTCGTCCTCGAGATAAAGCCGGGGATAAAGGTCCGCAAGGACTTTACCGCCGTGCTTACGACCAAGGGCCTGCTCGGGGAGAAGTACCTGGAGCTTATTCCGGGCTCACCCAGCGCGCCCCTCCTGAAGGAGGGGGACGAGATAACGAGGACGACCTCGTACGTGGACATGGACAGGCTCCTGACCATACTGAGCGACGTGTCAAAGGACATAAAGGGCGTAACCGAGTCGTTGAACAAGGTCCTCGGCGGCCCGGAGGGCGAGCAGACCCTCAAGAACATAATAAAGAACATCGAGGAGATATCCTTCAGGGTCAACTCCATCGTCTCCAAGAACGACGAGAAGCTCGGGAACATAATGAAGAACCTCGATGAGTTCACCGCCCTGTTGAAAAACGACGGCCCCGAGCTCTCTTCCAACCTGAAGCTCGCCATAAAGAACCTCAACGAGGGTCTGGTAAAGACCTCCGGCAGCCTGAACCAGATGATAGAGGAGAACA
>JACRNN010000157.1 GCA_016234955.1 Deltaproteobacteria bacterium
AGGCGGATGGTGGCGCGACGTGAAATCGTGCGTCTTAAGGGCGTTTCTGAACCTGTGGGCGGCCTGTACCGCGCTCTTCTGGTCGGTGTTGAACAGGCATATTATGAACTCCTCGCCGCCGAACCTCGCCATCAGCTCCCCATCCCTCTTTTTAGCTAACAGAAGGTGCCCCACGTTCCGGAGGACGTCGTCCCCGGCCTGGTGCCCCCAGGTGTCGTTGATCTTTTTGAAGTGGTCGATGTCGATCAGCAGGCAGGCTATCCTGAAGCTGTGCCTGAGGCCCAGGGCCATCTGCTCCTTTGCGGCGTCGAAAAAATACCTCCTGTTGTACAGCCCCGTTAGCGTGTCCGTGACGGCGAGTTTTTCAAGGAGGGCGTTTCTCTCCATGAGCCCTTCTATGGATTTGCGCACCCTCAGCAGGCATTTGACGCGCGCAACGAGCTCTTCGTTGTTGAACGGCTTGAACAGGTAGTCGCTTGCGCCGATGTTCAGCCCGTCGAGCTTGCCCTTGAGTGTGGGCTTTTTCCCGGAGAACATTATCACGGGGACGTCGCTGCCGCCTTCCAGGCCCCTGATGGCGGAGACGAGCTTGTAGCCGTCCATTTTGGGCATCTCCACGTCCGTTATTATGAAGCCCGGTCTATCTTCGGTGAACAGCCGTATCGCCGTCAAGCCGTTGTCGGCTTCGATGAAGTCCGAGAAGACGTCTTTGAGGGTCTTTCTTATCGAGTCCCTTGTTACCTTTGAGTCATCTACGATAAGGAGTTTTTCGGACATGGGCGCTCTCCATGCAATAGACGTATTGGAGGTTTGACTGCCGCTTTAAAACGCCTGATATCCCAGGGCGCCTCTAAAAATTGCTCTTTTTCCCGATCTCGTCGTTAGGGCGAAAATAAAAATGGACACATATTGGCATATATGCTCCGCTTTTTTATTTTAGCGTTCTGAAACCCCGCAGGTTTTGAGTCCTTGGAGGTTTCACTCACCCCGCCTCGACCTCGGAAAAAAATGAACTCTCATAGGCATGGGAGCCACCGAGGTTTCAGAACACTAAAAACTAATTTTTAGAGGCGCCCCCAAGAGAATCACTTCATCCCCTGGAGCCGTTTTTTCGCAATGGCCGCCTCGGGGCTCTTCGGGAACCTCTCTATGACCGACTCAAGAAGCACGCGCGCCTCCTTTTTCGACCCTAAGTTCTCGAAAGCGAAGCCCTGTTTCAGGATAGACGCCGCCACCTTTTCGCTTTTGGGGTAGTTCTTGATGACCTTGTCGAACTCCAGTATGGCCCGCTCCCATTCGCTCCTTGCGTAGTGTATCTCCGCGGTCCAGTACTGGGCGTTGCCGGCGTATTTATGCGCCGGATAGTCCGCGAGGAGCCCCTGGAACGCCTCCATGGCCCCGGAGTAGTCCTTTGATTCGACATCGCGCATGCCCCTGGCGTAGAGGTCATCAGGGTCTGTAGCCGGCCCCTTTTTACCGTGGGACTCCGCGCCCTGGGGGGGCCTTGACTCGACGGCGGCCACCCTTTTGTCCAGGGCCGCCGCCGCGTCCTGGAGCGAAGACGTCTTTTTGTCGATGGACTCTACCGCGGCCTTAAGCTCCTCGTTCTTCTTGCCGGCGTCTTTGGACGCGTCCTCCAGTGACGCGATGTTTTCGCGCATCGCCTTGAGCGAGCCGTTGATGGATTTTACGGAGTCCTTCAGCTCGTCCCTGGCGTGGGACCCCTCCTCGATGCTCCCCTGGACAAAGGAGAACTCCTCGCGAAGCCTCGCGATGGAGCCGTTGGCCTCGGCCGCGGACATCCGCGCCGCGTCAACCTCGGTCTTCAACTGCGACTGGGATTGCCCGCCCCCGCGCTCGAGCGCGGAGACCCTGGCCTTCAGCGACTCGCTGTCCTTGAGGAGGCTGTCGACGTTCTTGACCATGGCCTGCTGCTCCGCCGTCATGATGGGGAAGCCGGGGCCGCACCCGGAGACGGCGTACGGGAGCAGCAGAATGGCACATACGGCGAGATATTTCCTGACGTTGAGCATCCGTTCCGTTTCCGTCTCCTTATGTTTGTCTCAGTTCGCTATCTTGAACTCGGCTCTCCTGTTTTTCGCCCAGGCATCCTCGTCGTGGCCGGGGTCAACAGGCTTTTCCTCGCCGTAGCTTATCGTTGCGAGCCTCTCTTTTCTGATGCCCATGTCCTCGAGGTATCTTTCAACGCTATGGGCCCTCTTGTCCCCGAGGGCGAGGTTGTATTCCGACTCCCCGCGCTCATCCGCGTACCCCTCTATGCGGACATGTACCGCCGGGTTTATATCGAGCCACTTGGCGTTCTTGGCGAGCAGAGGCTTGTCGTTTTCCCGTATATTGAACTTGTCGTAATCGAAGTGGATGGTATAGAGCGAACCCGACCCCCGGGCTGTTTTCGTAAGCTCGTCGTTTGCGCCGAGGGACTTGTAGTCCTTAGCCGCCGCCGACCCCTTGGCGCCCATGCCGGAGGTCTTGACATCCTCGGTGACCACCTTTTCATCGGGCACGGCTACGATGTTTTTTCCGCCGCTCTTGTCAGCCCCCACGTCAACGGCCTTATCGCCCATCTCCACCTTGGACAGATGCGCCCCGCAACCGGCCGTCAGGCCGATGCTCGTTATGATAATGGGGAGAAATCTGAAAATGTCATTTCGCTTCATAGTGCCTCCTTCTTGCGGATTTAATAATCTTATGCCAATCGGTCATTCAAGGAATGGCGACCACGCCGGCGTCTTTTCATTGCCGACCCCGGTCTGCAACCTCGTCAGCCCCCCTCCGTCCGACTGCATTATATATAGAGAAGTTACCCCTTTCCTTGTCGAGCTGAAGACGATGAACCTCGAGTCCGGCGACCATGAAGGGTTTTTATTGTTGCCGTCGGACGTAAGCTGTGTGACGCCGTCTCCGTCCGGACGCATGACGAAGATATTGAAGGTCCTGCCGTTTTCAGAGCCGGCAAAGGCTATGAGCCTGCCGTCCGGGGACCACGCCGGGCTTGAGTTGTACTTGCCGCTGAACGTGAGCCTTTTCAAGGCCTTCTGTTTATTGTCGGATTTTCCCTCCAAATCTAACACAAAGAGGTTCGGATTTCCAGAGATATCTGAGACAAAGGCGATTTTATTTCCGTCCGGCGACCATGAGGGGGATACGTCTATTCCGTAGTTGTCCGTGAGCTTATTGTACTGCCCGGTTTCAAGGTCGAGGAGATACAGCTCCGAGGATTTATCAGCGCCCAATCTCAGGGTCATGGCCAGACGCCTGCCGTCGGGGGAGAACCTCCCGCCGATGTTTATCCCGGCCTTCTCCGAGACGACGGCGTCCTTGCCGGTCCGGAGGTCGAGCGAGAAGATGTGGGGCTGGCCTTTCTTGTATGAGGTATAGACTATCCTGTTGCCGTCGGGAGACCAGTGGGGAGAGAGGTTTATCGACCTGTTGAAGGTTATCCGTCTCGCGTTCATGCCGTCGTATTCGCTCATGTATATCTCTTTTTCACCGGACTTGCCGGAGATAAAGAGGATCTTCGTGGTGAAGACCCCCTTCCTGCCGGTAAGTTCCTCGTAGAGATGGTCCGAGAAGTAGTGTATGAGCCTTCTCGGGTTGCTCGCGGCCCCGGTAAACCTCTTGCCGAGCACCTGCTTTTCGTTGACGCAGTCGTAGAACCTTATCTCGACGGTGAGCCGGTCCTTATCCACGCTGTAGACGCCCTTCAAAAGGGTGTCGGCCCCTATCACGCGCCAAT
>JACRNN010000158.1 GCA_016234955.1 Deltaproteobacteria bacterium
AATCGTTGGGTTTCGTTCCTCAACCCAACCTTGTATATTGGAACCAGTAGCTTTTAATGCAGTTACGGTGTTACGCTTACCCAGGGACGCCGGGGTAAATGGGAAAGGTGAATCCGTACCCAACCTCAGGACTTGGAGCCTGTTGCGTAGATTAGATCCCTTTCCCAACAACTTTGTTCCAAAGGTCGAACGGTATCTTAAGCCTCCCTTCGGGATGAGCTTGTATTCGCAAGGTTGACCTGAACGAAGTAACTGCCCGCGGCCTTATCCCACATAAGGAGGCCCTATGGCTGATTCAGTGCTCGGCATCGACATCGGCAAACAGAAGTTCGATGTGGCCTTGTTGGTCAACGGCAAAATTAAATCCAAGGCCGTTAAAAACTCCAAAGAGGGTTTTCAAACGCTATCCGACTGGTTAGAAAAACATAACGCGGGCCGCGTTCACGCCTGCATGGAGGCCACCGGCAGCTACGGCGACGAGCTTGCCCTTTATCTCCATGACGCCGGCCACTCGGTAAGCGTCGTCAATCCCGCTCGTATCAAGGGCTTTGCCCAGAGCGAACTCATCCGCACTAAAAACGACGCAGTGGACGCTGGGGTAATCGCCCGCTTCTGCCTTGCCATGCAACCGGAGACGTGGACGCCGCTGCCGCCCGCCACAAGGGAATTACAGGCCGTTGTAAGGCGTATAGACGCGCTCATCAGCATGCGCACCCAGGAGTCCAACCGCCTTGACGTGGCTCACAAGCTCGTCAAGCCTTCCATCAACAAACACCTCGCGTATCTCGACTCCGAGATAATGAAACTGAAGGCTCAGGTGCGCTCTGGAATAGACAACGACCCCGACCTCAGAAACAAAAAAGAGTTGCTGACATCCATACCCGGCATAGGCGATGCGACTGTCGGCATGATACTCGCGGAACTCGATTTTCAAAAGTTTGCGAGCGTCAAAGAGGTAGTCGCCTATATCGGTCTCGCGCCTAAGGAGAAAATCTCAGGCACCTCCGTAAAAGGTAAACCGCGAATATGCAAAATCGGCAACGC
>JACRNN010000159.1 GCA_016234955.1 Deltaproteobacteria bacterium
GGCTATGCCGAATATAAGGAAGATTATGGTGAGCCAGGGTTTTGTGGAGAACTTCTTGTCCAGATATATGCCTATCGCAAGCCCTATGAAGGTCGCCACTACCAGCGTTATGCCCATCGATGCGAGCGTGGCGAGCCCTTTTAAAATCCCTCCGCCTTCGTCCTGACCCATACGGCGCACCCCTTCCATAACCGTTTTCCATCAAGGGTTAATGGGCCGTGAAAAATAATCGGTCTTTATTAACACAGTCAACCCGGCAAAGTCAAACGGTTTTTTTGTCCCGCCATCCCGGCGCCATCAGGCGCGCCGGGCAAGAAAAAAGAATAAAACCAACTGCTTATGTTCTTGACGGATACGGCATTAACTGGTAGAATTTGTCGTTCGCGGAACATGCATAGCGAGCGCGAGGCCCGCAGCTTGGGGCTGGGGCCAAGCGAGCGAATAGAAAAATAGATACTTCCTTTGTCCGGTTATGTGAAGATGCCCCGCGGCTTAAGCCTATGGGAGCTTCAATACCCCTGCCTCAACGCGTTCTCAAGGCCCCTCGTTTTACTTTAGCGGTATATCGAGGCCGCTAAAATCTATTCTAACTTAGAAGGAGGCTCCCGTGAAGTGCATCATCATGGCCGGCGGCTTCGGCACGAGGCTGAGGCCCCTCACCAACAACCTTCCCAAACCGATGGTCCCGATGGCCAACCGGCCCATGATGGAACACATCATAGAACTCCTGAAAAAACACTCGATCACCGACCTGACGGCCCTGCTCTACTTCCAGCCCGAATCCATAACCGAGCACCTCGGCGACGGGAGGGGCTTCGGCGTAAAGCTCGACTACATAACGACCACGCTGGACCTCGGCACGGCCGGGAGCGTGGGCAGGGCCATGCGCCAATGGGAGGCCCCCTCCACCACGCTCGTGATAAGCGGCGACGTCCTTACGGACATAGACTTGAACAAGGCGGTGGAGTTCCATAAGAAGAGCCGCTCCATGGCCACCATAGTCCTTACGAGGGTGGAGAACCCCCTTGCCTTCGGCATCGTCATAACGAACAAGGACGGCGGAATCTTGCGGTTCCTCGAAAAGCCGGGCTGGGGGGAGGTCTTCAGCGACACCATAAATACCGGCATATACATACTCGAAAAAGAGATCCTCGACTTCATCCCCGAGGACAAGGAGTTCGACTTCAGCAAGGACCTCTTCCCGCTCCTGCTTGAGAACAAGAAGCCTATCTGCGGCTACATAGCCGACGGGTATTGGAAGGACGTCGGGAGCCTCGAGGAATACAGGAGCGCGAACATGGCCATCCTGCATGGCGAGGTCAAGGTCAAGATGCTCGGGGAGAAGGTCGCCGGGAAAGATATCTGGGTCGGCAAGGGCACAAGGATCGACTTCTCGTCCAAGCTCGAAGGGTCTATAGTGGTCGGGGAGAACTGCAGGATAGAGGCCGACGCGAGGATATCCAATTCCATAATAGGCTCGAACACGGTGGTCGAGGAAGGGGCCGTCATCACCGATTCCGTGCTCTGGGACAACGTAAGGGTCGCCCGCGGGGCGTTCATGCAGGAGTGCGTGGTGGCGGACGACTCGGCCATCCTCGAGGGCGCGCATCTCGCCGAGGGCGTCATAGTGAGCGACCACTGCACGATAGGCATGAGGTCCACCGTCAAGGCTAACGTGAAGGTCTGGCCGAGAAAGACGGTCGAAGACGACGCCATCCTCTCCTCAAGCCTTATCTGGGGCGAGAAGTGGAGCAGGCACATATTTTCCACGTACGGCGTTACGGGGCTCGCCAACATCGAGATATCCCCCGAGTTCGCCGCTAAACTGGGGGCCGCATACGGGGCTTCACTCAAGAAGGGGTCCTTCGTATCCACGAGCAGGGACGCGCACAAGACCTCGCGCATGATAAACAGGGCGGTGATGACCGGCATGCTCTCAACCGGAGTGAACGTGCACGACTACGGCGTCACCCCGATGCCGGTGTGCAGGCTCCTTGCCAGGGGGGGCTCCGAGATAGGGGGCATACACACCAGGCGGTCCCCGTTCGACCCGCAGCTACTGGACCTCAAGTTCTTCGACAACAACGGCATGGACCTCCACCCGGGCTATGAAAAGAGCATAGAGCGGCTCTTTTTCAGGGAGGACTTCGTCAGGGCGCCGCTCGAGGAAACGGGCGAGATGGTATTCCCCATACACGGGCTTGACATCTACCAGAGCGCCTTCAGGGCCGCAATAGACGAACAGGCGATAAACAGGGCGAAGTTCAAGGTGGTGCTGGACTACTCCTACGGCTCCTCCACCCGCATATTCCCGACCATCCTCGGCTCCTTCCGCTGCGACGTCATAGCCCTGAACGCCAACATAGACGGCACCAAGACCACGAAGACCGCGGAAGAATTCCAGAAGGCCCTCGCCCAGATATCATCCATCGTGCGCTCGCTCAATGCCGACGTCGGCTTCCTGCTCGACGCCGGAGGGGAAAAGGTCTTCCTCTTCGACGATACCGGGGAGGCGATAGACGGGGACACCGCCCTGAATATAATCGCGCTCCTCACCTTCAAGCACTACAAGGGCAGCAAGGGCGCCATAGCCGTGCCCATGACCGCTTCCCGCGCCATAGACCGGCTGGCCGAAAACTACGGGTTCAAGGTCAAGAGGACCAAGACCACGCCGAGGGGGCTCATGGAGGCCGCGGCCGACGACTCCGTGCTCTTTATCGGGGAGCCCACCGGCGGCTTCATCTTCCCCAAATTCCAGCCGAACTTCGATGGGATGTACGCGATAGCGAAGATACTTGAGATGCTCGCGGACCAGGGCGCCGTACTCCACAAGCTCATCAGGGAGATACCGCCTTCCTCCATAGTGAAAGACCGCGTATTGTGCCCGTTTGAGAAGAAGGGCATGATAATGAGGCATCTCACCGAATACTCGATGGGCAAGGACACGGTATATCTCGAGGGGATAAAGATACGCTTCGGCGAGGACTGGGTGGTGGCGTA
>JACRNN010000160.1 GCA_016234955.1 Deltaproteobacteria bacterium
CATTGAGCTGCTTTTTCTTACGCTTGCCGCGGGATCCATTCTGTATATAATCGGAGAGCTTATCCATCTGGGGAAATTGCAGGGGCAACACCGGATGGCCATGATCGGGATACTGGCGGGTTTCTTCCTGTCGTATGGCTCGGAACTTCTAATTGAAGTTGGGATGGCTGTCTCGGCCGGAGAGCAACATGCTTCAAAGACAATATCCGTGGAGTTATCGGAGTACAAATTTGTCCCTTCGACTCTCGTGGTTAACGAAGGGGACACCGTGAGGTTCATAGTGAAAAACACCGGGAAAACAACTCATGAATTTGAACTGAAAGAATTAGGGGTAGAGGCTGTGGTCCGGCCGGGAGACACCATTCCCGTCATTGTTCACGCTTCAAAGTCCGGCGCATACGATCTTATTTGTGACCTCCCGGGCCATATAAAGGCAGGGATGCAGGGCGAACTCATAGTTAAGCCAAGATAAAGAGAGGATTTAAAATATTGAAGCTCCCCGAGCCCCAAGCCGCGCTTAATCTTCGACATATAAGGAAGCATCCAATTCTATTCGCTCGCTTGACCCCGCAGCTTGGGCTTAGGGGGATGCGCTCGCTATGCATGTTCAATTTAACAGGTGATGGGGAAGAAAATAGGGACAACAGCCCTCAAAATCGAACCGCCGCTCGGCGGCTTTCGAATCCTGCCGTTGTATCTATAAAAAACTGGTCGGGGCGAGAGGATTCGGCTTCCGCTCCGTGCCTTCCTGGCTCTTCGCTCCAGCCGCGCCGCCTCGCTTCCGCCCGCGTCCATGCGGGCTGATCCTCGCTATACGCTCGGCGCTCGGCGGCTTTCGAATCCTGCCGTTGTATCTATAAAAAACTGGTCGGGGCGAGAGGATTCGAACCTCCGACCACTAGCACCCCATGCTAGTGCGCTACCAGGCTGCGCTACGCCCCGTTTTTTAAACCGTTTGAAGATTCCCTGTTATTTTAGCGCCCAGTTTCACTCGAGCAGGCTTCTTATGGCGCTCAGCTCCTTTTTTATGGACTTCAGGGCGGTCTGGAACTTCTTATCGTTGAAAGGCAGGTCGAGCTGCTTTGCCGACTCGGCCTGTATCTCTTTTATCCTCTTCTTCGCGCCTTCGAGGGTGAACTTCTCTTTGTACAGGAGCTTCTTTATCTCGAGTATCAGATGGATATCCCTCTTTGTGTATACGCGCTGTTTGGCGAGGGACTTCTTCGGGCTTATTATCCTGAACTCGGACTCCCAATACCGCAGCACATAGGGCTTTACTCTTGTAAGCTTCGCGACCTCGCCTATCTTGAAGTAGAGCTTTTCCGGTATCTGTGCGGTCTGCATAGGGATATTCTCTCAGCAGGCTTATGAAACCGTCCTGGGCTTAAAATCACCTCAGTGGCTTCAGAACGTTAAAAAATGAATTTTGAGTTTTCCCGCGACCTCTCAGGTCCTTGAGTTAGGTTCCGCTCCCTTCGCCAAACCACCGAGCTATATGGATCAACCCCGCCTTGAAGCTCCCCGAGCCCCAAGCCGCGCTTAATCTTCGAGATATAAGGAAGTATCTATTCCTATTCGCTCGCTTGACCCCAGCCCCAAGCCGTACCGCTCGCCATGCATGTTCGAAGGCCTACGCCTGCGGCTGCTGCGAGTTGATGGTCTTTTTGAGGAGCTGGCTCGCCTTGAAGGTCATCACCTTGCGCTGGTCTATGGTTATCTCCGAGCCCGTCTGAGGGTTCCTGCCCCTTCTCGCCCTCTTATGCCTTATCGTGAAGTTCCCGAAGCCGGAGATTTTAACCTTCTCACCCTTCTCAAGGGTGGACTTTACGCACTCGAAAATCTCTTCAACTACGGCGGCTACGTCTTTCTTGGAAAAGCCGACCTTCTCAAAGACTATCTCCACGATATCCGCCTTGGTCATGACAACTCCTCCTGAATGTAATAAGAGTCTTTGGTATTCCTCTAATAAGCATAGCGAGCATATGCGTAATGATACCGTCCTCGCCCATCTCACCCCGCAGCCCCTATATCAAACCCTTATCTCTGCCCCGAACCTCTCCGCAAGCCTCTTTGCGACCCCGGAGTGCATGGACTCGACTTCCTCATACGTCAGGGTCCTTTCCGCAGACCTGTAGACTATACGGATAGCCATGGACCTCATGCCTGAAGGGATATTGCCGCCACAGTATACATCAAACAGTTCTACCTTTTCAATAAGTTTCGTATCTAAATCTTCGATAGATTTTATTATTTCTCCGTAGGGGACCCTCTCATCGACTATGAAGGCTATATCCCTGGCCGATTCAGGGAACCTTGGCAGGGGGAGATACCGTGCCTTCCTCGCGGGCGCTTCCACGATAGAATCGATATCCGCTTCGAAGAGATATACGGGCCTCTTCAGGTCAAAGGCCTGGACGACATCGGGGTGCGCTTCGCCGAAGACGCCGCATCTCCTGCCTTTCAAGAGCAAGGCCGCGGACTTGCCGGGGTGAAAGAGCCTGTCGGATGCGTCCACGCCAGCCACCTCCAACGGCAGGTCCATCCCAAGTCCGTCGAAAAGCCGCTCCACCGCGCCTTTCACGTCAAAAAAATCGACCCACTCTTTCGCGTAATTCCACCTGTACTCCCACCTGAGCCCGTAGATAAGACCCGCCGCCTTCCACCGCTCCTCGGGGAGCTTGCCCTTGGGGGTGAATACCGGGGCGAGCTCGAATATCCTCAAGTCCTCGTTCTTCTTAAGGAGGTTGCGCCGCAGGTTATCAAGGAGCGATGGCAGGAGACTGTCCCTCATCACGGTCTGCTCCCCGGTAAGAGGGTTCAATATCCCCACGCCCTCTTTTGCGGCGGCCCCTGTCATCGAAAAGAGATTACCGGATACGAAGCTATAATTAATAACTTCGATAAATCCGATACTTACAAGAATTTCCTTAACTTTTCTCTTAATATTGAAGGCCCTGCTTGCGGATGCCTGCCTGAGCGCTGACGCCGGGAGTGTGGCTGGTATGTTGCCGTACCCGTAGAGCCTCGATATCTCCTCTATGAGGTCTATCTCCTCGTTCATATCGACCCTCCAGGAAGGGGCAACGGCCTTGAAGACCCCGTCATGCGTCTCTTCAGCCTGGACGCCGAGCCTCTTGAGGATATCGAGCGCATCCGCCTTGCCCGGATCGACCCCAAGAAGCGCCCTGACCCTCTCCATGCGGAGCCCTATGGACTTTTGAGCGAGTTCCTCCGGGTAGAGGTCTATCACACCCTTTGCCACGCGTCCGCCGGCGAGCCTTTTTATCATCGCGGCGCACAGGTCAAGGGCTCTCGATAGGCCGTTTATGTCGACCCCGCGCTCGAACCTGTAGGACGAATCGGTCGAGAGGCCGGTCTTTCTGGAGGTCCTCCTGACAGAGGACGGGAGGAACCACGCGGCCTCAAGCAGGATATTCCTTGTTGCGTCCGTAACCTCCGTAGATTCCCCCCCCATGACCCCGGCCAGCGCCACCGGCCCTTTGTCGTCCGCAATCACGAGCATCGAGGGGTCGAGCCTCATCTCCCTGGAGTCTATCGTTACTATCGATTCATTGTCACCGGCGAGCCTTACGTCTATAGCCCTGCCGCTAATCCTGTCGAGGTCAAAGGCATGGAGCGGAGAGCCGATCTCAAGCATCACGTAGTTCGTCGCGTCTACCACGTTATTCACGGACCTTATGCCGTGGGCCTCAAGCCTCTTTTTGAGGCCGTCCGGCGACGGCCCTATTGTAACGCCTTCAATAACCCTTGCCGCGTACCTCCTGCAAGGGGCCCCGGACTCCATGCTTACCGAGATATAATCCTCCACAGGGCCGCCTTCTTCAACGACCGTGAAGTCCTTCTCTTTAAACGGCGCGCCGGTAACGGCCGCGACCTCTCTGGCCAACCCCCGGACGCTTAAAAGGTCGGCCCTGTTAGGGGTTACGCCGACTTCCATCATGAAGTCCTTTAGACCGAGGACCGCGTTTATGTCCCTGCCTACAGGCGTATCCTGCGGCAGTATCATGATGCCCTCAGATGTATCCTTGATGCCGAGTTCCACCTCGGAGCACATCATGCCCTGGGATTCCACGCCGCGTATCTTCGATCTCTTTATCTTAAGCCCGCCCGGGAGCTCCGCGCCGTCGAGGGCGAGCGCCACCCTGTCCCCGGCCTTCATGTTCCTTGCGCCGCAGACGATTGAGTAGGTCTCCTTGCCATCGGTCACCTCGCAGAGCTGGAGCCTGTCGGCGTTGGGGTGAGGGGCGCAACCGAGCACAGTGGCCGTAACCACGCCGCTTATGGACGGGCCCGACGAAGAGACGCTCTCCACCTCGGTGCCGGTCATGGTAAGGGCACGGGAGAGGTCGTTGGGGGCCGGGGGGCTTTCGATATATTCCTTTAACCAGTTATAGCTGAATATCATCGGGTGAACACCTGAGGAGCATACTTGAAAAACCAGGAGGCCTGATCCTTTGGAGATTGCTTCGTCGCGTTGGCCCGCTCATCAATGACAACAATAGACTTTTTTCGTAGCAGGCTGCTGAAAAAGCCCCATCTGCGGTGTCGTCATCGTCGTTCGTCACTGCGGCGTACGAGACAAGTACGCCTCATGCCTCACTTCTCGACTCCTCGGGGTACCCATGCGAGAATGAATTTGGAGTTTTTCAGCATCCTGGTAGAATTCTAAAACTGCCGCAGGAACCTTATATCGTTTTCGAATAAGAGTCTCAAGTCGTCTATGCCGAACTTGAGCATGGCTATCCTCTCCACGCCGAGCCCGAAGGCGAATCCGGTATAGGCCTCGGGGTCGTACTTGACGGCCTTGAAGACCTCGGGGTGTATCATGCCGGAGCCGAGTATTTCGAGCCACCCGGACCCTTTGCAGACCCTGCAGCCTTTCCCGGCGCAGATAACGCAGCCGATATCTACCTCGGCGCTCGGCTCCGTGAACGGAAAGAAGCTCGGACGGAACCTCACCGGGGTCTTCTCCCCGAAGAGTGCGTGGAGGAAGAGCGTGAGTATGCCCTTGAGGTCGGTGAACCTGACCCCTTTGTCGACCATGAAGCCTTCGACCTGGTGGAACATCGGAGAGTGTGTTATGTCTGAGTCCCTGCGGTAGACCGTGCCCGGGGCTATTACCTTTAAGGGAGGGGCCTGAGATTCC
>JACRNN010000130.1 GCA_016234955.1 Deltaproteobacteria bacterium
CGTTATCTTCGGCGTCGGCTCCATCATGGCCTTCTTCATATTCATCTCCAGCCAGGCCCTCCTATACTCCACCCTGACGCTTGGCGCCATCCCGGTCACCTCTTCGGTGATCATAATCGCGGTGTCCATGATGGCCGTCTTCATAGTGAGGCACAGGCTCATGGACGTCGACATATTCATATCAAGGTATGTAGTATACAATTCCCTTACGGTCATAATCGTCGGGCTCTACCTGATAGCCACCGGACTTATCGCCAACGGGATCCGGTACTTCAACGTCCCGTTCCACTACTTCTTCATCACCCTTTTCGTATTCGCATCCGTCCTGGCGCTCTTTGTCTTGCTCTTTACCGCGAGCCTGAGGAGGAAGGTCCAGGCGTTCATAAACCGCCATTTCTACAAGCACAAATACGAGTTCCGCGACAAGTGGATGGAGACCATAGAGAAGATAAGCCCCAGGAGGTCGGTGGAGGAGATATGGAAGACCCTCACCGAGATGGTCTCGGGCACGATGGGGGTAAAGGAGGTATACGTCTGGGTCTACGAACCGGCATCCGGCGAATATTATTCGCCCGCCCCGGGGATAGAGGACGGATTGAGGCGGATAAAAAATACACATCCGCTGATCGCGCTCATAAGGGAGCGCATGGGTCCTTTTACGTTCGACGGCGCGGATGGCGGCGCCGGTCCCGCGCTTGCCAATGAGGTCGAGGCATTGGTCTCATCCACAAGGGCGGCCCTGTGCGCCCCGCTCCTCTCCGGCCATGACATCGTGGGGTTCCTGCTCCAGGGCATGGACTTCTCCGGCGAGCCGTACAAGCGGGACGACTTCGATCTCCTGAATGCCATGACCACGCAGGCCGCCGTCCAGATAACCAACATAAGGCTCCTTGAGTACCTCGTGAACGTCAAGGAGGTCGAGGCCTTCAGCAACATGTCCTCTTTCATAATGCACGACCTGAAGAACCTGACGAACTCTCTCTCCCTGGTGAGCCAGAACGCCAGGCACAACATGGACAACCCGGAATTCCAGCAGGACGCCATAAATACCATAAACAGCATAGTCAAGAGGATGAAGGACTTAATAGCGAAGCTCTCATCCGTGCCCAAGGGGCTTGATATCAGGAAAGCTCCCGTGGACATCAAGGGGCTTATACACAACTCCATCCGGAAGATGCCGGTGAGCAGGTCCAAAAACGTCATTATAATCAACGAGGTCGAGACGATGCCTCCGGTGGGCATTGACCCGGACGCCATGGAAATGGTATTTTTAAACATTCTCACGAACGCTTACGAGGCCGTCAAGGACGAAGGCAGGATTACGGTGAGAGGGCATATGGAAGACGGCTCCGTGGCTATCACGATATCCGACAACGGCAACGGAATTCCGAGGGAGTTCATAGAGACGTCCCTTTTCAAGCCGTTCAAGACCACGAAAAAAAGCGGGCTCGGCATAGGCCTTTTCCAGTGCAAGACCGTTGTGGAGGCCCACGGCGGCAAGATAGAGATAGAGAGCGCCGAGGGCAATGGGACCAGTTTCAAGGTGATCTTGCCTGCGTCAGAGCGTCTTACAGGCGATTCAAGGGACAGGAGAACGGCCCTGTGAGAGAGAAAAGGGAGAGATGGCGGGCATGAGCAAACAGAAGCTCCTTGTAGTTGAAGACGACGAGTCCATAAGGACCCAGATGAAGTGGGCCCTTGTGCGGGACTACGACGTATACCTCGCCATGGACGGCGAGAGCGCCATGGAGACCCTCGGCAAAGACCACCCGCCGGTCGTCACCCTTGACCTCGGCCCCTCGGCCTGCCGCCGGAGCCGGAGGGGACCGGGGAGGGCCTCAAACTACTTGAGCGGATACTCCGGCACGACCCTTCCGCCAAGGTGATCGTGGTGACGGGCAACCCCGACAGGAGGGCGGCGCTCGAGGCGATTTCCCGCGGGGCGCACGATTTTTTCACCAAGCCCGTGGACATCGAGGAGCTCAAGGCGATACTCAAGAGGGCCTTTTACGTCCATACGCTCGAATCCGAGTACAAGGCGCTTCAGCAGCGTCTTGAGACCCGGTCCTTCGGGGAGCTGGTAGGCGCAAGCCCCGTGATGCATGACGTCTTTTCGGCGATAAGGAAAGTCTCCACCACGGACGTGCCGGTGCTTATAACCGGTGAGAGCGGCACTGGCAAGGAGCTCGTGGCCCGCGCCATACACTCGAACAGCGTTAGGAAGGACAAGCCCTTCATACCCATAAACTGCGGGGCCATACCCGAGAACCTCATGGAGAGCGAGCTCTTCGGCTATGAGAAGGGCGCCTTTACCGGGGCGCACGCCCAGAAAAAGGGCAGGATAGAGCTTGCGGACGGAGGGACGCTCTTCCTCGACGAGGTCGGCGAGCTCCCGCTCCAGCTCCAGGTGAAGCTCTTGAGGTTCCTGCAGGACTTCAGGCTGAACAGGGTAGGAGGCAGGCAGACCATAGAAGTGGATGTGCGTGTGATAGCCGCGACGAACAGGGACATAAAGAAGCTTCTTTCCGAGGGCAGGTTCAGGGAAGACCTCTACTACAGGCTCGCCGTGGTGGCCGTGGACCTCCCGCCGTTAAGGAAGCGGAGGGATGACGTCGTTCTTATAGCGAAGGCCTTTGTCAAGATGCACACAAAGGACGGGGCTAAGCCCAAGTCCATTAGCCAGGAAGCGATTGAGGCATTGAACGCCTACGACTGGCCGGGCAACGTAAGGGAGCTTGAGAACTGCATACGCAGGGCCGTCACCCTTTCCGAGGGCCCCTCTATCACCGCAACGGACATCGGGCTTGAACCCGTTCAGCCCGCCCCCGCGTCGTTCAACCTCAAGGCCGCAAAGGAAGATATCGAGCTCAGGATGATAAACAGGGCCATCGCCAAGAACGAAGGCAACATAAGCAAGGCCGCTGACGACCTCGGCCTTACAAGACCGACCCTTTACCACCTCTTGAAAAAATACAATATTTCGTTCAAAGAGGCTTAAAATTCTCCGCAACAAGTTGCGGAGAATTTTCAAGTAAGGAATTTATCGTTTGTAATTCGCTCGCTCCTCCCCGCGGCAAGCTGCGGAGAATCCGCTCGCTACGCTTGTCGAACATGCATGGCGGGCGAGAGGCCCGCGGCATGCCGCGCCGAATCATACCCGAATGGAACACTGAAATCCAGGGGCTTCAGAACGGAAAAGAACGCCGGGCCAACGATAAAGCGCCGCGCAATGGTAGACGGGGCGCGCCGCCTCTTTTTACTTCTTCCGCAATGCAAAAAAAACACCCCGCTGGATGCGGGGCGTATTTTTTAGAGCATCTTCTCTGATTCTGGAACTTATGCGCGCCTTCTTCTGAACCAGAAACCAGCGCCTACGAAACCACTTCCAAGAAGGAGTAATGTCGAAGGCTCCGGAACAGGGGCGATATCGCCCTTTGCCGCACCCGTGAAGTTGGAAGCGTACATGGTCGAGCCGAAGGTCGTGCTCGTATTGAACACGAGATTGACCATGCCTCCCATGCCTCCGCTGACAAAGTAGCTCGCCAGCGTTCCGCCCGTAACCGCGAAGGTCGCCGAGCCCGCGCCGAGATTCATGCCGTTCACACCGGTGATGGTCGCCGATATGAAGTTGCCGGTCAAAAGCGTCGTGCTTGAACCGTCGACGATCACGAGGTCATTGACCAGCGACGAATTGCCGAAGGTGCCCGTCGTAACCCCGCCGGATGAGCTGACCGAGCTCAGATTCATGGTGTAGGTAACGGTCCCCCCCGGAAAAGTGGTCGTCGGCCCGGGAAGCATCGTTAGCGACACCAGGTTGGCGGTCACGGTAAGATCCCCTGTCGAGGCGTTGAACGACATACCGCCTCCGATCAATGACTGTGTATCGTAATTGACGTCAGGATACCCAAGCGTGATGGCTTGGCTGTCCCTGGCAGAGAAAGTCACCGCCATTAATACTGCTGCTAATACGAATAAAAGCCTTCTTATTGCCATTGCGTATTCACCTCCTCCGTCTGTGATTTGATATAGGATATCTGCAAATGTCATGCCAGACAACCCGATAAATATAACTATTTGATTTTACTGATATTTTTAATTTCAGGCCTATCGACTGCCTGCGTTATGGCGTTTATACTGTAAAATTTTTGGACACTTTTCGGACACCCCCGGATTAAAAATAATGGCAAAAAATCAAAAAACTCTTATAAGTCAGTAGGTTGCCCAAGACCATACCATTGTAAAAAATCCGTTGATCACAAAAAAATCTTTACGGCGACAAGATGTGATGACTTATTCTATGAAAGTTTTTATGAAATTCAAGGGGTTGCCTCTATAAGCGCGGCGGAGTGCCTCTACCGCGACGAGAGCTCAGGCATCTTGAGCGCCTTCTTCCTGTAGCTCAGGTTCACGGCCATCCTGTAGGCCACCCCCTTCGGGCTCCTCAGGCACCTTTTAATGATGTTCTTCATCCTGTAGGTGTTCCGGAATATCCAGTAATACCCGTTCTGCAACTCCTGCGCGGTCATCGACTTCGGCTCGAATACGACCTCGCCCGTATGGTACTTCGCCCAATCCCTGTCGATTATCCTCCCCTCCTTTTCAAGCGTCCTGTACGTCACAGTGCCAGGCAGGGGGGTGAGTATATGGAACTGCGCCGCGTCGATTGCGTTCTCCATTATGAATTCAAAGGTCTTCCTGAATACGTCCCTGTCGTCGCCGTCGAGGCCGAAGACGAAGCTTCCGATTATGTGTATCCCCGCGTCGCGTAGCTTCCTTATCGCCTCCCTGTAGCCCTTGGCCGAGTTCCAGCCCTTGCTCATGTTGTCGAGGTTCTCCTGCGAGAGGCTCTCAAGTCCGATGAACGCGTACTTCCCGCCGCTCTTAGCGTAGAGCCTCAGGAGCTCCGGGTCCTTCGCCATGGTAATGGAGGCCTGGCTCCCCCAGCTGAGCCCGAGGGGAACTAACGCCTCGAAGAGCTCCCTGGCGTATGCGGGCCTGCCGGCGATATTGTCGTCCATGAAGAAAAACTCCTTCGTGTCAAACCCCTTTATCTCTCCTATGACGTCCGCCACGGGCCGCGTCCTGAACTTGTTGCCGAAGAAGGCGGTCACCGTGCAGTAATCGCAGTTGAAAGGGCATCCCCTGGTCGCCTGGAGCGTATGGTAGCCGGAGAACATCTCCCTTTTGACCAGGTCCCTGCGCGGGATGGCCATGCCCTTCATATCGCACAGGCGCTCCGCCCGGTATATGGGTTTCAATGCGCCCTTCTTGAAGTCCTCAAGGGCGTTGCCCCAGACAAGCTCGGCCTCTCCGATGATGACCGAGTCCGCGTGAGCGAGCGCCTCCTCGGGCAGCGCGGAGACGTGCACGCCGCCCATGACCACCTTCACGCCCCTTTTCCTGAAGTTGTCCGCTATCTCGTAGGCGTTCGGCATCTCGGCCGTGAGCCCGGTGATGCCCACGAGGTCGGCCCCGGCGCCGTAGTCCACGGGCCTGACCCTCGCGTCGATTATCTCGACGTCCCAGTCCGCGGGAGTAAGGGCCGCTACCGTCGGAAGGCCCAGGCGCAGGAACCCGGCCTTTCCGCTCCTGGATACCCCGCCCCAGTAACTGCGCTCGTTTTTTGGAAAGATTAAGAGTAGACGCATGAAGAACCAGACCCCCGGTGAAACTTTTTTAGCAGGAATTTTTCAGAAATAACGGCGGAAGGTTGACAGGCGGGGGATATCTATCAGGTTGCTGAAAAACTCGAAACCAGATCCTCCTGACAGACTGCGGGAAAACTCGAAACCCGGTTATCGGTTCTCTGTTATCGGTTATCGGTAAAAATACGTCTTTATCCTTGAAGCTCCCCGCGGCAAGCCGCGGGGAATCTTCGACATATAAGGGAGTATATATTTCTATTCGCTCGCTTGCCCCCGCAGCAAGCCGCGGGCTGGGCGCTCGCTATGCATGTTCACCGATAACTGATAACTGATTTATCGTTCCCACGCCGGAGCGTGGGAACGATTGAACCTACTCTATCACCCTGACCTTCATCTCTACCCTCTCGTTCGGGAGGTCCCTGGAGTTCCTCGGCAGGTTGACTATCTTATCAGCCACGTCCATGCCCTTTACGACCTCGCCGAAGACCGTATACCGCCTGTCGAGGAAGTTCGAGTCCTTCACCACTATGAAGAACTGTGACCCGGCGCTGTCCGGGCTGGCTGACCGAGCCATGGAGACTATCCCCCTCTTGTGCGGGGTGTTGTTGAACTCGGCCTTTATGGTGTAGCCGGGCCCGCCGGCGCCGTAGACCGACGTGTCCGTCCCTTTCGTGTTCGGGTCCCCGCCCTGTATCATGAACCCGGGGATGACCCTGTGGAATATCGTGCCGTCGTAAAAACCCTTTTTCGCCAGCGTCGTGAAGTTCTCCACGTGCTTTGGCGCCATGTCCGGAAAGAACCTTATCTCCATCTCACCGTACTTTGTCTCTATGACAGCCCTCAGCTCCTTTGTCTCTCCCACTTTTTCGGCTCCTTCCGCTTTCTTTAGTTCCTCAGCCCCGGTCGAGTCCTTCGGCAAAACAAGCGCGACCGCGAACAGGACGATGAAAAACGCCTTCTTTAATAGCTCCATTGAAGTACGACCCCCTGCCTTGATTGTAATTAAAGAGCTTAATACTTTAACCCTATCCGGGGGAAAAATCAATTATAATCAAGGGCCGGTCATACCCGAAGGAATCATTATAACGGCCATTTCGAATTTTGGTGGTGGCGGGAGTTTCCTCCTGCCACCGTTCGAATTGCCGTCGGGAGGAAACTCCCGACGGCACTGTAAGCAACAGGGAATTCGCTCGCTTGACCCCGCGGCAAGCCGCGGGCTGGGCGCTCGCTATGCATGTTCACCCCCCGCCCAGCCACTTCTTTATCCGGATGACGGCGTCCTTCCTGTTCCTGATGGCGCCCTGCTCCACGCCCTCGGCTATCTTCTCCATTATCTCGCCGACTATCCTGCCCTCGGAGACGCCGAAGGTCTTCATCACTTCCCTGCCGGTAAAGAGCGCCCTCGGTCTCTTCTTCGTGTAGACGTCGTAGTAAAAGGCGAACATCTCCCTTGCCGTTCGCAAAAGGGCCTCATCCTCCCCACCGCTGCTCGCCCTCGCGTCGGCAAGGGCGAGCAGGAGCAGGTCTATCCCGGCGTCATCCCCCGCCGCCCTGAAGAAGTGGCCCTTTGCCCGCGCGGTGCGCTCTTTCAAGGATGCGAGCATGAACGCCCTGTGGTGGTCCTTCACGGCCCTCGATGCGCGGGTGGCCAGGGCGCGGCTGAACTTGAGGGAAGTAAAAAGCCCTTTCACCATCCTGCTCCCCTCGAAGTCGTGGCCTATGAAACGCGGCCTCTCCCCCGCTGACGTAATGCAGGCGGGCTTGCCCGCGTCGTGGAAGAAGGCGAGCATCTTGAGGAATGCCGTCCTTTTAATCGGGCCCAGGGCCACCCCGAGGTGGGCCTTTATCAGGGATGAATAACCGGGGAATAGACTTTCGGGGTCAGAAGATATTATATCCTCGCATTCCTCGACCACCCTGATGGAGTGCTTGAGGAGATCGTACCCCTCCACGTCCCCCCAGCGCGCGGCCTCCGGGAGGATGACGCCCATGATGCCGGTATCCAGAAGCGTCCTCAGCGCGCCCGCCGCGCCGTCGGATGAGAATATCGCGACGAGTTCGTCCCTGACCCTCTCTATAGAGACGTTCTTCATAAGCCCGGCCTTGAGCCTGATGAGCGCGAGGGTCTCCCCCTCTATATCGAGGCCGTACTGGAGGGCCAGCCTCACCGCCCTCAAGCACCTCAGCGGGTCGTCGTCAAAGACCCCCCTGGACGTCATCCTGAGAAGCCTCTCTCTTGCGTCTCCGAGCCCGTTGCACGGGTCTATGATAATGGGGTCTTCGTTGCCGAAGAGGTCCGAGAGTTCTATCGATAGGGCGTTGACGGTGAAGTCCCTCTTGCCGAGGTCATATACGATGCCCTCTTCCTTGACCGGGGAGAAGTCCACCGTATAAGCTCCACCCCCGGATTTTACGGCCACCCTGCAGGACGAGCTCTCCTTGTCAAGGAGGAACCATGCGCCCCGCAAGGCCATCGCCGCGGCCTCTGAGAATGCCGCCGCGTCTCCCTGGACGATGAAGTCATAGTCCGGCGCAGGGGCGGCGCAGAGGGCGAGGTTCCGGAGGGCCCCTCCGACGATGTAGACCGTTACCCCGGCTTTCACGGCCCCATCATGGACGGCGCGCACCGTGGGATCGGCCCTGAGCGCTTCCATGGGCCCGCGGCCCTGAAAAAAAGAAAGGGCCGAGACGCCCCGGCCCGCACGCGCGATATCGATATGTCCTTCCCGCTTCACAGAAGCTCAACCTCTATAAGGCCGTCATCGAGCGGTATGAGGGGGGCGGCATGGGTGGGTATCGCGGGCGCGGCCCTTACCTTCCCGGCCACCTCGCGGTAGGCCTTGTCCATGCCGTATATGGACTTGAATATCTGCAGCGACTCCTCCTTCTTGTCTGCGTTCTCGTAGGCGAGGGCAAGCTCGTACATTATTCCCTTGCGCTCCTCGTCGCTCGTGCCCCTGACCTTCAGGCCCTTGAGATAATATACTATCGCCTCGTCCGGGTTTGACTGGTGCATGGCGCACAGGCCGAGCCTCGCGTAGCAGTCGAACTCGAGCCTCTGTTCCTTCAAC
>JACRNN010000131.1 GCA_016234955.1 Deltaproteobacteria bacterium
GGCGCGGTAAAAGGGTTTAGAGGGCTTTTTTTTGCGGGTTACAGAAGGAGAGGTTCCCGAGCGGCCAAAGGGGGCAGACTGTAAATCTGCTGGCACAGCCTTCGGAGGTTCGAATCCTCCCCTCTCCACCATTAAGATATAAACAGGCATGGGGATTCGAAGACGCCTTCACGCCGAGCGGAGCGAGGAAGAGGACGCATGGATGCGTCCGGAAGTGAAGGCGGCAGGTCGGAAAGAGGAGACAGGAGGTCGACGACTGGAGACCGAATCCTCCCCTCTCCACCATAGATATATTTCAGCGGCTGTTCAGCATCTCTACCCATTGATATTCCGCGGGTGTAGTTCAATGGTAGAACTCCAGCCTTCCAAGCTGGATGCGTGGGTTCGATTCCCATCACCCGCTCCAGTATTTTCCGGCGTATGTATCCGGCGGGCCATTAATGAAACCCGCTGGGCTTGAAAACACCGGATGGCTTCGGAACGCTAAAAAATAGAGGCCGGGCGTCGGGCCGCAAGCATCGTTGCGGCGCCGGGCGGATAGGGTTGGATTTCCACCGGGAATATTATTAAGATCGCCCATGTAGCTCAGTTGGTAGAGCACTTCCTTGGTAAGGAAGAGGTCAGCGGTTCAATCCCGCTCATGGGCTCCAAGGTATGCCGGGCAATTTGTGCCGCTCGACCGAATAAGACGGCCAAGGTACGCTGGGCAATGTCCGGCGATGGGCTCTGGACCGGATAATGCGTGAATTCATAATAAAATCGCCTGGAGGGCAATTATGAGCAAGGCTAAATTTGAGCGTGGCAAGACGCACCTCAACGTAGGGACGATAGGGCACGTTGACCACGGGAAGACCTCACTAACGGCCGCGTTGACGAAGGTGTTGAGCACCAAGGGATACGCGGAGAGCACCAAGGGATACGCGGACTTTTTGGCGTACGAGAACATAGACAAGGCGCCCGAGGAGAGGGAGAGGGGCCTGACGATATCGATATCGCACGTGGAGTACCAGTCGGACAAGAGGCACTACGCGCACATAGATTGTCCCGGTCACGCGGACTACGTAAAGAACATGATAACCGGCGCCGCCCAGATGGACGGGGCGATACTTGTCTGTTCGGCGGCTGACGGTCCGATGCCGCAGACGAGGGAACATATTCTGCTCGCCAGGCAGGTGGGCGTGCCGTACGTCGTGGTATTTTTGAACAAGGTTGACATGGTGGACGACAAGGAGCTTCTGGACCTTGTCGAGCTTGAGGTGAGGGAGTTGTTGAGCCAGTACAAGTACCCCGGGGACGACACACCCGTGATAAAGGGGAGCGCGCTGAAGGCGTTGGAGTGCGGGTGCGGGAAGAAGGAGTGCCAGTGGTGCGGGCCGATACTGCAGTTGGTGGAGACGCTTGACAGCTACATACCGGATCCGAAGAGGGACATAGACAAGCCGTTTTTGATGCCGATAGAGGACGTATTTTCGATATCCGGACGCGGCACGGTTGTGACTGGCAGGGTTGAGAGGGGGATAGTGAAGGTCGGGGACGAGATAGAGATAGTGGGGCTGCGGGACACCCAGAAGACGATTGTGACGGGCGTGGAGATGTTCCGGAAGCTTTTGGACGAGGGCAGGGCCGGGGACAACGTCGGGGTGCTGTTGAGGGGCACGAAGAAGGACGACGTCGAGAGGGGGCAGGTGTTGTCCAGGCCCGGGTCCATCACGCCGCACACGAAGTTCAAGTGCGAGGTGTACGTATTGACGAAGGAAGAGGGGGGTCGGCACACGCCGTTTTTCAACGGATACCGGCCGCAGTTTTACTTCAGGACGACGGACGTTACCGGGGTGTCGAAGCTGCCGGACGGGACGGAGATGGTGATGCCCGGGGACAACGTGTCGCTCGAGGTTGATCTTATAACGCCGATAGCGATGGAAGAGGGCCTCCGGTTCGCGATCCGCGAAGGCGGCAGGACGGTGGGCGCGGGCGTAGTGACAAAGATAGTGGCTTAACGGGAGGGTTCAGGGAGACTACGATGAGGGATATAATAACGCTTGCTTGCACCGAGTGCAAGCGCAGGAACTATTCGACCACGAAGAACAAGAAGACGATACCTGACAGGTTGGAGCTGAAGAAGTTCTGTAAATTCTGCAGAAAGCATACGCCCCATAAGGAGACGAAGTAGGACGGGTACAGGCTGGGCCTCCGGGTTTTTGCCGCTTGAATACCCGGACGCGCGCGACAGTCCAATGGCTCTGACGGCTATGGCGGCATCGTACTATAGCCGCGTTCCTACATGGGCGGAAATAGACAACAGGCCAGTAGCTCTAACGGCTAGAGCGGCGGTCTCCAAAACCGCAAGTTGGGGGTTCGAATCCCTCCTGGCCTGCCAGTTTTTATAATGCCCGCCCATATGCCGGTTTTTTTCAGATACAGGCCGGCGGTTACGGGTTATGCCTGTGTTTTCAAGGCCCGGATATTTATCTATTGCATGGATGGACGGGGCGAAAAAGGGGCTGAATGGAACAGATAGATAAGGCAAAGCAGTTCCTGAATGAGGCGAAGCAGGAGCTCAAAAAGGTCACCTGGCCCACCAAGCAGCAGACCATGACGTCCACCTGGGTGGTGCTCGCGGTGACGTTTGTGCTCGCGATATTCCTTGGCCTGGTCGATCTGGTCTTCTCCAAGGTTATCGGTCTCATACTAAGGTAGGGGTGATATGGCGAAAAAGTGGTATGTCGTGCATACCTACTCGGGGTATGAGAACAAGGTGAAGCAGGCCATTGAGGAGAAGGTAAAGCAGACCGGCAAGGAGGAATTCTTCGGCGAGGTGCTCGTCCCGTCCGAGAAGGTCGTTGACATGGTCAAGGGGGTAAAGAGGACGACCTCCAGGAAGTTCTTCCCCGGCTATATCCTGATAAGCATGGACCTCAACGACGAGACCTGGCATCTGGTCAAGGGGATTCCCAAGGTCACCGGCTTCGTCGGCGGGCAGGAGGCGCCTCCGACCATCTCGGACGAAGACGTGCGCAAGATCACGCACCAGATGGAGGAGGGGGCCGTAAGGCCGAAACCCAAGGTGCTCTTCGATCGCGGGGAGAACGTGAGGGTCATAGACGGGCCTTTCACCAATTTCGCCGGGATAGTCGAGGAGGTAAAGCCGGAGAAGGGCAAGCTCCGTGTGCTGGTGAGCATCTTCGGCAGGGCGACCCCGGTAGAGCTCGACTTCGTCCAGGTCGAAAAGGCGTAGAAGCCGCCGCGGACTCCGCGGGCCGGTTATATTTTTGTTCCTAACCCCCTGGGCCTTGAGCCCGGGGAGGGTCCACTTTTTTTATGTTCTTAAACCCCTTGGGTTCTCAAGCCCTGGGGGAGTGTTCATCAGCAACCATAGCGGCCGGGATATTATCCGGGCGGCGCTGTTAACTTGTTAACAACGCGGGTTCATAAGCAACCATAGCGGCCGGGATATTATCCGGGCGGAGAAGAGGGGTTTTAAATCATGGCTAAAAAAATTACGGGACAGATAAAGTTGCAGATACCGGCCGGCAAGGCCAATCCATCGCCTCCGGTGGGCCCGGCCCTCGGGCAGCACGGCGTTAATATAATGGAGTTCTGCAAGGCGTTCAACGCTAAGACCCAGTCGCAGGAGGGCATGATCACGCCTGTCGTCATCACGGTCTTCTCGGACAGGTCTTTTTCGTTCGTCACGAAGACCCCGCCGGCCTCGGTGCTCATCTTGAAGGCCGCGGGGGTAGAGAAGGGGTCCAAGGCGCCGAACAAGGAGAAGGTCGGCAAGGTGACGAAAAAGCAGGTCGAGGATATAGCTAAACTAAAGATGCCGGACTTGACGGCGGCCGATCCCGAGGCGGCGATAAAGACGATAGAGGGTACCGCAAGGAGCATGGGTATCACGGTGGAGGGGTAATAAGATGGGCAAAAAGTACGAAGCCGCGAAGGCTAAGGTTGAGGAAGGCCGCGCATACAATATCGAAGACGGGCTAAAGCTCGTGCCCGAGACGGTCTGCGCCAAGTTCAACGAGACGGTGGAGGTTTCCGGAAGGCTCGGCGTGGACCCCAAGCACCCGGAGCAGATGGTCAGGGGCACGGTAGTGCTGCCGAACGGCACCGGCAAAAAGACCCGCGTGCTCGTCTTCGCAAAGGGAGAGAAAGAGGCCGAGGCCAGGGACGCGGGGGCGGATTACGTCGGGGCCGAGGACTTCATAGAGAAGGTCGGCAAGGGCTGGCTCGATTTCGACGCGGTGGTCGCCACCCCCGACATCATGGGCGCGGTCGGAAAGCTCGGCAAGGTGCTCGGCCCCAGGGGGCTCATGCCCAACCCGAAGCTCGGCACCGTCACCTTCGACGTGAGGAAGGCGGTGGCCGACCTGAAGGCCGGCAAGGTGGAGTTCAGGGTCGACAAGGCCGGCAACATCCACGTCCCGGTGGGCAAGGCGTCCTTCGGCACGGAGAAGCTCAAGGAGAACTTCATGGCGCTCCTGGACGCCATCATCAAGGCGAAGCCCGCTTCGAGCAAGGGCATCTACCTGAGGAGCCTCTTTATCTCGACGACAATGGGCCCGAGCATAAAGCTCGATGCCGTCGAGGTAAGGAACATGTTCAAATGAATCCTCCCCGGGCTTGGAAGCCCCGGGGGTTTCAGAACGTTAAAATTCCCTGTACCAAGCTACAGGGAATTTTCAAGTAAGGTACTTATCTATTGAGATTCGCTCGCTATGCTTGTTAAAAAAGACGGCGCGCCCCCGACCCGTTTCCCGTGAGGAGCCTTATTCCAACGGAGAGACGGGCCGTGGACGGCGGCGTTCAAATACGGTCAAAGACAGTAGGGGCTCAAGCGAGCTTAATAATCCTACCGAGGCCAGGTGAAGAAGCGCTAAGGATAATATTCCCGTGTGCGTTTCGCTTTTTAAGCCTTGTGTCTCTTCTGTCTTTAGATACGAAAAAGACGGAAAGGAGGGATAGAGATTGAACAGGTCGGAGAAGGTAGAGCTCGTAGAAGAGATCCAGCGGAATTTCAAGAAGGCGGGCGCGACCTTTATCGCGGATTACCAGGGGATAAAGGCCGTTGAGATGAACGACTTCAGGAAGAGCCTGCGGGACGCCTCGATAGACTTCGTGGTAGTGCGCAAC
>JACRNN010000132.1 GCA_016234955.1 Deltaproteobacteria bacterium
GGGCCTCTTCAGGGTATGATGACGACTCCGTCGTGGGGTTGAGGTTCTCTTCCGACGCCGAGCCGTTCAAGAGCGTCATAAAGAACAGGTGCTACTCGTACATGGTAGCCGAAGACGACGGGCTTTTCCCGCTGGTATCGGGTAATAAGGACGGGAGGAAGTCGATCCTGCTGGCCCCGATGCTGATGAACAGGGAAGTGGTCGTGGTGCTCGGGCTTGCGGGCAAGGACGAGCAGAGCGGCTTTTCCAACGACTCCGTGGCCCTCCTGCTGAACCTGACGGCCAAGGCGTCTTTGAAGCTTGAAAATATAGCGTTATATGATAACATATTCGGCAGCATCATCGCGGCGCTCAATTCGCTTATCAACGCGCTGGACGCGAGGGACACCTACACCAAGGATCACTCCAAGAGGGTTACCGCCTATGCCGTAAAGATAGCCGAGACCCTCGGCTGCGCTCAGGACGTAATAGACTGCATAAGCTTCGCCGGCCCCCTCCACGATATAGGCAAGATCGCCGTAAGGGACGACGTCCTCCTTAAAAGAGGCGTCTTTACCGAGGAGGAGAAGCAGATAATGAAGACCCATGTGGTGAGGGGCGAGGAGATACTGAGGCCCCTGAACCTTCTGACCGCGGAAAAGGCCGTGGTCCTCTACCACCATGAGAGGTGGGACGGAGACGGGTACCCGAACAGGCTCAAGGGCGACGCAATACCGCTTGCGGCGAGGATATTCAGCGTCGCCGACACGTTCGACGCCATGACGTCCTCAAGGCCCTACCGCAATGCGTTGAGCTTCGAGATGTCCATGGAGGAGATAGTAAGATGCGGAGGGACGCAGTTCGACCCCGCCGTGGTCGAGGCGTTCCTGTCAAGCGGGATATTGAATATCGGCAGGGGTTGACGAGATATGGATTCCGATAGGGGAAGCGGCGGGCCTGAAAAGGAGCCTGAGAGCGACGGCGTGTCGCGCGAGCATGTAAGGGCGGACGACTGCGTGCCGGTGTACTATGGAGTGCTCGACGGCGCTTCGGAGATCAAGCCCGCGCAGGGGTGGGAGACC
>JACRNN010000133.1 GCA_016234955.1 Deltaproteobacteria bacterium
CTTAATAACAAGATCCGGCTCATCCAACGCCGGGCCTACGGCATCAGAGATCAACATTATTTGAAACTCAAAGTCCTGACTTCTTTCATCAAGGACCCTTAAAACTTGCAAAATCTACCCACAGAAAATGGTGAAGACCCCAAAAAAATAGTGGCAGGAGGCAAGTCCTGCCACTACAAAAACACTCCTGTAAAGGGTGGGCTCAGCCCGCCCACAGGTATATCATTTATCATAATCTTCAAGTAAATAAAACAACTTCATTACGCTCCCCGGCCTCATGAACCGGGGGAGCATCTTTAAAAGCCCGTAACCGTCCGGATGGCGGTTATAATCCCCCCCGTCCCCCCTTTATTAAAGGGGGATAAATTTTTGGTGGCTTTATGACAGGGATAACGCTTACAGAAGCCAAAACCCATCTTACGACATTGTCGTTGCCGTCCGCGCTTATGGTCTTCGTAAATTCCTTTTCACGCATGTATTCATGTATAACATAGTTATATAACTTTGTCAAAAAATGCCGGTAAACCGGCGCCTTAACGAAAAAACGTCCAGATGCGTCCATATACGCCCTTGCCCGTAACGCCCCCCCCCAGGGGCCGTTGCTTCCATTTATCCGCGCATTATAGTAGACTATATGCATGGAGCTTTTTGGAAGGGAAGAATATTCAAAGCCCGGGGCGCGTCCGCCACTTGCCGGCAGGATGAGGCCTAAGAGGATCGACGAGTTCGTCGGGCAGGGACACCTCGTTGGAGAGGGCAGATTCCTCAATAGCATCCTGAAAAAAGGCGATCTTCCCTCCCTTATCCTCTGGGGCCCTCCGGGGACCGGCAAGACCACGATAGCGCGCATACTGGCCGGGGCCTCGGGCGCGGAGTTCGTCGAATTCTCGGCCGTGCTCTCCGGGGTCAAGGAGATACGGGAGGTGGTGAAGGAGGCGAAGGAGAACCTCAAGTCCGGGAAGAAGACCGTGCTCTTCGTCGATGAGATACACAGGTTCAACAAGGCCCAGCAGGACGCCTTCCTCCACAGCGTCGAGGACGGGACAATAACCCTCATAGGCGCAACGACCGAGAACCCGTCGTTCGAGGTGAACGGGCCGCTCCTTTCAAGGTGCAAGGTGCTCGTCCTCGAGGGGCTCTCCCAGGAATCCATAAGGAAGATACTCGACAGGGCGTTGAAAGACAGGGACAGGGGGCTCGGGGGCCTTGCGCACAGGATCGACGAGGGCGTGGAGGAGTTCATAGCCGATGGATCGCACGGGGACGCGAGGGCGGCGCTCAACTGCCTTGAGACCGCGTTCATGATAGCCGGGACGGACGGGTCGGGCATGAGGCACATCACGATGGACGTGGCCGTGGAGGCGATGCAGAAAAAGGCCCTGCTATACGACAAATCAGGGGAAGAGCACTATAACGTCATCTCGGCCTTCATAAAGTCGATGCGCGGGAGCGACCCGGACTCGGCCCTTTACTGGCTCGCCAGGATGGTGGAGGCCGGAGAAGACCCGCTCTTCATAGCTCGGAGGATGGTGATATTCGCCTCCGAGGACATAGGCAACGCCGACCCGAGGGCGCTCTCCGTTGCGCTGTCGATAAAGGAGGCCGTGGACTTCGTCGGCATGCCGGAGGGGTGGATACCGCTCGCCCACGGGGTGACCTACCTTGCGACGGCCCCCAAGTCCAACGCGTCCTACACGGCATATCTCGATGCGCTTGAGGACGTCAAGAAGTACGGCGCCCTGCCCGCGCCGCTCCACATAAGGAACGCCCCCACGAGGCTCATGAAGGACCTCGGGTACTCGAAGGGCTACAAATATCCCCACGACTTCAAGGGCGCGGTAGTAGAGCAGGACTACAGGCCGCCTGAGTTGAAGGACAGGGCCTACTACAGACCGTCCGAGCGCGGGTACGAGAAGGAGATAAGGGAGAGGATGGAGAAGGGGAAGAAGTAAGTGGCAATCCCGCCGTGCGTTTTAAAAGAAAGGAGGTCCCGCGTGAAAAGATTCGCTCTTACCGCCATAGGGCGCGACAAGCCGGGGATAGTAGCCGCTGTGGCCGAGGCGCTCTACAGGCACGACTGCAATATCGAAGACTCCAGCATGACCATCCTCGAAGACGAATTCGCGATAATCCTCGTAATGTCCATGCCTGACGGAAAGGCCAAGCGCCTCCTGACAAAAGACCTCAAAAAGGCGGAAAAGGCCCTCGACCTGTCGATACACCTGAAGGAGCTACCAGAAAAGGGGACTGCGAAGAGCCTGCCTGGAAGCCATATCATCACGCTCCACGGCGCGGACAGCCCCGGCATAATCTACAGGACCGCCGATCTGCTCGCCAGGCTCAAGATAAACATAACCGACCTCGAAACAAAGGTGATAGGGGAGGAACATAAGGCCTACATGATGATAATCGAGGTCTCCATGCCGCCGGGGCTTGCGGTAGACGAGGTGGAAGAGAGGCTCAGGGAACTCGGCAAGACGCTCGGCGTAACGATAAGGATAAAGCCCGTCGAGGCCTTCGAGCCGCTGTGACGGCGTCGTATGATGCCGTTGAAGAACCATTGCAATGGCCACGTTAAATATCCTTAAATACCCAAACCCGCTCCTCAAGGAGGTCTGCGAGGATGTGACGGAGATCGACGGGAGGATAACCGCCTTTATAAGGGACCTCGTCGATACGATGCGGGCGTCCCCGGGGGTCGGGCTTGCGGCCCCGCAGATAGGGGCGCTCCTGAGGATAATAGCCGTAGACGTCACCCCGAGGCACCCCGGCATGGGGCTTGCGGTCCTCATCAACCCTTGCATCCTCGCTTACGGCGGCAGTAGAACCGTCAGGGAAGGATGCCTCTCCGTCCCTGACTATACGGCAAATATCACAAGGGCGGCCACAGTGACCGTAAAGGGGGTAGACCCTGAAGGTACGGAGGTGGAGCTATGCTCGACCGGCTTTGAGGCTGTGGTATTCCAGCACGAGATAGACCACCTCGACGGCGTACTCTTCCTGGACAGGATAGCAAACGTCAAAAGAGACCTCTTCAGGAGGAAGATCAAGGAGCTATAGAGTAGTCTCAATACGTCGGCCAGACCCCTCCCCCCCCATCCCCCCCTCAGCCATACAACGCCAGCCCCTGACAATAGCCATATCGCCCGCACTCGTCAACCATCCAAAATTTTTGGTTGACAACACTCGCGCAACCGTGTTAATCAAGAAGGCTATGGATCCAACAATCCTCGATATAGCCCTTGAAAAGGGCCTCTCCGGCGCGGGGTTATCCGTTGAAGAGGCGCGCGAGTTCGTTGCCCTCCCCGCGGACGCGCTCTACGAAATACTCGCGGTCTCCGAAAAGGTCAGGAGGGCGCACAAGGGGGTCGAGGTCAACCTCTGCGCCATCGTGAACGCGAAGAGCGGCCTGTGCAAGGAGGACTGCTCCTTCTGCGCCCAGTCGGTCAGATACGACACCGGGGTCAAGGAGTACCCGATGGCCTCGCCCCGGGCCCTGATAGACGCCGCCAGGGAGGCCCAGGGCTACGGGGCCAGGGAGTTCTCCATAGTGACAAGCGGCACCAGGATAGAGAAGGGCAAGGACGTGGACGCGCTTGTGGAGACGCTTGAGTCCATGAAGGGGGCCGTGGGCGTGGAGCGGTGCGCCTCGCTCGGCATACTCTCGCGGGAGGTGCTCAAAAGGCTCAAGGATAGCGGCCTCGAGAGTTACCACCATAACCTCGAAACGAACAGGGGTTTTTTCCCCAATATATGCACCACGCATGAATACGACGAGGACGTGGAGGCGATCAAGGCCGCTAAGGAGCTCGGCCTGCACGTCTGCTCCGGCGGCATATTCGGGCTCGGCGAGACGTGGGAGGACAGGATAGAGCTGATTCAAACGCTAAAGGATCTCGGCGTGGATTCCATCCCGATAAACTTCCTCAACCCGAGGCCGGGCACGCCCCTTGAACACGCCGGCAACTTGACTCCCGCCGAGTGCCTCAGGATAATCTCCCTCATTAGGCTCATGCTCCCGGCAAAGGACATAGTGGTCTGCGGCGGCAGGTCCGTGAACCTTAGGGACCTCCAGCCCCTCATATTCGCGGCAGGGGCCAACGGCATGATGGTCGGCAACTACCTTACGACCCCGGGCAGGGACCCCAAAGAAGACCTCAAGATGATTGAGTACCTCGGGCTCAAGCTTAGGGGCCTGTAGCGGGGCGCTGAAAAAATCTTCTGGGGGAAACTTTCTGTAGAAAGGTTTCCCCCAGACCCCCTTCAAAGACTTATAGTTGTCGGGGATACCCTTCCCGATAAAACAGGGGAGGGTATCCCCGACAGAAACTCTAAATCCTTGCAAAAGGTCTGAGAGAAACTCTACAAAACGGTTCTCTCAAAAAACTTTCCCGGCGCCCCGCCGCAACGCCGCAGGCAAGTCCCAACCTATGGATCGATATTTTACCGAAGAACTCTCCAGACTGACGGAGACCGGCCTCAGGAGGTCATTGAGGCTCGTTGATGGGCCACAGGGGCCGAGAATAACCGTGGACGGCAAAGAGGCTATACTCTTCTGCTCGAACGACTACCTCGGCCTTGCGAACCACCAGCTCGTGAAGCAGGCCGCCATAGAGGCTATAGACGCCTATGGCGTGGGGGCCGGCGCGTCGCGCCTTGTCTCAGGGAACATGACCGCGCACGCAAGGCTCGAGGAGAGCATCAGGAGGTTCAAGGGGACCGGGGCCGCCCTGCTCTTTAATTCCGGCTACCACGCAAACGTCGGTTGCATAACCGCCATATGTTCAAGGGACTCGGAGGTCTTTTCCGACAGGCTCAACCACGCCTCTATCGTGGACGCCTGCCTATTGAGCAGGGCCGCGTTCAGGAGATACCCCCACGGGGACGTCGATACCCTTGAGAGGCTCCTTAAAAAATCCAGGGCAAGGAGGAAGCTCGTCGCCACCGACGGCGTATTCAGCATGGACGGGGATATCGCCCCGATAAGGGAGATAGCCGGGCTTCTCGATAGATACGGCGCCATGCTCCTTGTCGATGACGCGCACTCTACCGGCGTCCTCGGGGACAGGGGCGGAGGGACGCTCGAACACCTCGGAGTATCCCACCCCTCGATAATACAGATGGGCACGCTCGGCAAGGCGGTCGGCGCATTCGGCGCATTCATAGCCGGCAGCGTGGAACTTATAGAGATTCTCAAATCAAAGTCCAGGCCGTTCATCTACACGACGGCCCTGCCCCCCTCGGTCTGCGCCGCCTCGATAAAGGCGATCGAGATCATAGAGAGCGAGCCGGGCCTGAGGAAACGGCTTTGGGAGAACACGGCGTTTTTCAGAGAAGGTCTGAAGGAAGCGGGCCTCGACACCCTCGGGAGCCAGACCCAGATAATCCCCATAGCCGTCGGGCAGGCCCAAAGGGCGATGGAATTGAGCTCGAAGCTCCTTGAAAAAGGTGTCTTCATCCAGGGCATAAGGCCGCCCACTGTACCCGAGGGGACATCGCGCCTGAGGGTTTCGGTGACCGCCGGCCACTCAAGGGAAGACCTCACATCGGCCCTCTCGGCCATAAGGGAGGTCTTCCAATAGATGACGAAAAGCCCTTCAACGATATTATTCATACACGGCTGGGCAACGGACAGCGCGGTCTGGGATGAACAGGCAAGGAGGTTCGGCGGTTCCTTTGATATCCTGAACATGAACCTCCCCGGCCACGGCGGGGAGCAACGCTGGGCCGAGCCGACCCTTGATGCGGCCCTTCGAGAGGTGCGGGGGCGTGTCAATGGGTTTAAAGACGGCTCCGTCATCGGCATAGGCTGGTCTCTTGGGGCACAGGTCTTGATAGAGGCGGCCGCAAGGCACGCGGCGCCGTTCCACTCCCTGATACTCGTCGGCGCGACCCCTTGCTTCGTCAGGACGGACGGCTTCCCCTGGGGCCAGCCGAGGGCGCTTGTAAAGAGGATTGTGCTCGACATGAAAAAAGACCCGGTTGCAACGCTCAAGAGGTTCTACGCGCTAAACTTCACGGAAGAAGAATCGGGTACAGAGGGCGTTAGGGGTTTTATCGGCAGGTACGCCCCCCCCGGCCCGGCAGTCCAACCGGGGCGCGCGCCGTCATTTAGCTACGCCGAGGTGACGGCGGCGCTTGAGGCCCTTTACAATACCGATATCAGGGCAAGCCTCGCAAAAATCAACGTGCCGGCGCTTGTAATACACGGGGAAAAGGACAATGTATGCCAGGTCGAGGCAGGCTTGTACCTCGCGTCGAACCTGAAAAACGCCGGTCTGAAGGTATTCAATGGCTCGGGCCACGGGCCTTTCATAACGAGGCCCGCGGAGTTCCACGAAGCAGTAAAGGGGTTTATAACGCGTCTATGACGGATAAAGAGAGAATAAAAAAATCGTTCTCACGGGCCGCTGGAACCTATGACGCGCACTCCGGGCTACAGAGAGAGGTCGCGTCCCTCCTCGCGGAGCGCATCCGCGCGTATATCAATAGCTATGCGGGCGCAATGGGGCCCGCATGGACCCCCGCCTATGCGACAGCCCCGTTCCCCGGCCCCTCAAGCCAGGTGTTGTACGTCCTTGACGTCGGCTGCGGGACAGGGTGGGTTATCGAGGCGCTTGGACGCGCGCTCCCTGATGCGCGCATTTGCGGCTCCGATATCTCCCTTGCGATGCTCGGAAAGGCGCGGGAGAAGCCCGGCGCAACCGCCCTTGTAGCCTCGGACTGCGAGGCGCTGCCATTCGCGGACGACAGCTTCGACGTCATCGCCTCAAGCCTCACATACCAGTGGTCCGGAGACCTCAGGGCGTCTATCCGCGAGGCCGTAAGGACGTTGAGGAGCGGCGGGCTCTTCGCCTTCTCCACGCTCGGCCCCTCCACCATGCGCGAGCTTTATGAGTGCTATTCGTCCATATGCGAATACCAACGCCCCGTAGAGCTAAGGGGGCCGGATGAGATAAGGGGCTTGATGGAAGAGGCCGGGCTTGAGGCCGTCACAATCGAAAACGTCCGTATCGTAAAAAATTATCCGCATCTTATGAGGCTTGCAAGGACGCTTAAAAATATCGGGGCGTCACCGAACCGGATCATCAAAGGTAGCGGCCTCTCCGGCGCCCTGTTGAAGGAGGCGGGCAGGGTCTACGCGCAGCGACACCCCGCGCCTGATGGGACGGGGATACTGGCCACTTACGACGTCATATACCTGTTGGCGAGGAAGGGATAATGAAAAGAAGGACGAGGACGCTCATAGACCTCGATAGAAACCACGTCTGGCACCCGTTCACCCAGATGAAGGAGTGGCGCGCCGAAGACCCCATCATCATCGAGAGGGGAAGAGGGAATTACCTCATAGACACCGAAGGGAAAAAGTACCTCGACGGGGTCTCCTCTCTCTGGGCCAATGTCCACGGCCACAGGAAGAGGGAGATAGACCGCGCCGTAAAGGGACAGCTCGGCAAGGTCGCCCACTCGACCCTGCTCGGCCTCGGCAACGTCCCGTCCATCGAGCTTGCGCGCAGGCTCACGGCCATAGCGCCGAGAGGGCTTACAAAGGTCTTTTACTCGGACGACGGCTCCACGGCCGTGGAGATAGCCCTGAAGATGGCGTTCCAGTACTGGGAGCAGACCAAGAAAAAAAACACCAAAAAGAAGTTCATCGCCTTCACCGGCGCTTACCACGGGGACACGTTCGGCTCGATGAGCGTCGGGGAGATAGATATATTCGTCAGGAAGTACCGCCCGCTCCTCTTCGAGACGCTGCGCGCGCCGTATCCGTACTGCTACAGGTGTACCCTGAAAATGTCGTACCCCGGCTGCAAGACGGCCTGCCTCGGAGTCTTTGAGGAGATGCTCAGGGAACGCCGCGGGGAGACCGCGGCCTGCGTCATAGAGCCGGGATTTGAAGGGGCCGCCGGGATGATCTCCGCTCCACCGGGGTTTTTAAAGGGGGTTAGGAGACTCACCCGGAGATACGGCGTCCTCATGATTGCCGACGAGGTGGCCGCCGGGTTCGGCAGGACGGGGCATATGTTCGCGTGCGACGCGGAGGGCGTAAGCCCCGACCTCCTCTGCCTGGCAAAGGGGCTGACCGGCGGGTACCTGCCGCTCGCCGCCACGCTCGCTACGGACAGAATATACAGGGCGTTCCTCGGCAAACACGATGAATTCAAGGCCTTCTTCCACGGCCACACCTACACCGGCAACCCGCTCGGGTGCGTCGCCGCCATAGCGAACCTCGACGTCTTTGAAAGGGAGCGCACCCTCGACGCGCTCAAGGGCAGGATATCCCTGCTTAAAGAACTGCTAAACGGCCTCGCGGACCTTCCCCGCGTAGGGGATATAAGGCAGACCGGGCTCGTTGCAGGGATAGAGCTTGTGAAAGACAGGGCGACTAAAGAGCCCTACCCCGCCAATGAACGGGTCGGCCACAGGGTCTGCATGGAGGCGCGCAAAAGCGGCCTCATGATAAGGCCGCTCGGCGACACCGTCGTCCTCATGCCGCCATTGAGCATAAAAGAGAAAGAGCTTGAGAAAATGGTGAGGATAACCCGCGGATGCATAGAGAGACTTACCCGGTGAATAAGGCCTATTTCATAACGGCTACGGACACCAACGCGGGCAAGACACGGATAACCGCGGGCCTGGCCAGCGCCTTGAGTGGCATGGGCGTGGACTCGGGGGTGATGAAGCCGGTAGAGACAGGCTGTAAAGAGATCGACGGCGCGCTCGTCCCCACGGACGCCATCGCATTGAAAGAGGCCGCAAACTCCCCTGACCCGCTCGACCTGATAAACCCCTACAGGTTCGCCGCTCCTCTCGCCCCGTCCATAGCCTCACGCATGGCGGGCGTGGAGATAAGCCTCTCAAGGATAGGGGAGTGCTTTCAGGAAATATACGGGAGGCACGACCTCATTCTCGTGGAAGGGGCCGGAGGGCTCCTTGTGCCGCTGACAGAGGATAAGACGATAGCGGACCTGATACTCTACCTGGGGATACCGGCGATAATAGTCGCGCCGAACCGCCTCGGGGCCGTCAACCACACGGCCCTGACCGTGGAGTGCGCGAGGAAACGTGGGATAGAGGTAAAGGGCGTCGTCCTCAATAACGCCACCCCCGCATCCGGCGACCTGAGCCGCGACAGCAACGCGGGCGAGATAGAGCGTATCGCCGGGGTGCGCGTCATCGCCACAATGCCCTTCCTGACAGTTGGCCCCGCCGTAAAAACGAACGCCCCCTTCCCGGAGGAAGAGGGCGTATTCAGGACCATCATAGCAAGCCTATGAACCACCCAGCGGCAAGCCGCGTGGTATCCGTCGGTGAATACCGGCGTTTGCCGCGCCACTTTGAAAAAAATTCAGCTCAATGGCCCTTGGCCGTCGTGTAGTTGAGCGTGCCTCCGGCCAGTATCGTCTCCACCTGCCTCTGCGAGTACCCGTGCTTGAGCCTCATCTCTTTGCCCTTTGTCACGTCCTTCAGCACGACCGAGTCGCCCGAAGCGAGCATCTTCTTGAGGTTCGGCAGCTCGAGCTCGTCCCCGTCGTCTATCGAGTCATAGTCCGCCGGGTTCTCGAAGGTAAGCGGGAGTATGCCGAAGTTCACGAGGTTGTCCTTGTGTATCCTGGCGAAGCTCCTGGCTATTATCGCCTTTACGCCGAGGTACATCGGGCACAGGGCCGCGTGCTCGCGCGAGGAGCCCTGGCCGTAGTTCTCACCGCCGATGACGAACCCGCCGCCAACGGCCTTTGCCTTCTCGTGGAACTTCGGGTCTATCGCGGAGAAGACCGATTCCGAGTACTTGGGCACGTTACTCCTGTACTTGAGCCACGTCCCGGCGGGCGTTATGTGGTCGGTGGTGATGTTGTCGCCCAACTTTATGAGCACCTTGCCCCTGAGGCTATCCGGCAGCGCCCCCTGCTTCGGGAGCTCCTTTATGTTCGGGCCCCTCATGACGGTAATCTTTGAAGGGTCCTTTGCCGGGGGGACGACCATCGAATCATCGACAAGGAACTTTGACGGCATCTTTACCCTGGGGAACTTGCCGAGCTTCCTCGGGTCGGTTATGACGCCGTAAATGGCCGCGGCCGCGGCCGTCTCCGGGCTGCAGAGGTAGACCTTGCCGTCCTTGGTGCCGCTGCGCCCCTCGAAGTTCCTGTTGAACGTCCTCAAGGAGACGCCGGCCGAGGGGGGCGACTGGCCGTTGCCGATGCACGGGCCGCAGGTCGCCTCCAGTATCCTGGCCCCGGCCTCTATGAGGTGGGAGAGCCCCTTATTCAGCGATATCATGTCAAGGACCTGCTTCGACCCCGGCGATATCGTCATGCTCACCTCCGGGTGGACCTTGAAGCCGCCCTTCTTGAACGTCTCTGAAACTATCATGAGGTCCCTGTAGGACGAGTTCGTGCAACTCCCGATGCAGACCTGATCGACCTTCATGCCCTCTATCTCGGATACCTTGCAGACGTTGTCCGGCATGTGCGGCCTTGCTATCATCGGCTCGAGCTTGGCGAGATTTATCTCGATGACCTCGTCGTACTTAGCGTCCGGGTCGGCCGTGAGCTCCACCCAGTCGGACTCCCTGCCCTGGGCCGCGAGGAACTCCTTTGTCACCTCGTCGCTCGGGAATACCGAGGTGGTGGCCCCGAGCTCCGCGCCCATGTTGGTGATGGTGGCCCGCTCCGGGACCCCGAGGCTCTTAACCCCCTCCCCGCCGTACTCGATTATCTTGCCGACCCCGCCCTTTACCGTCATCCTCCTCAGGAGTTCGAGTATCACGTCCTTGGCCGATACCCACGGCTTGAGCTTGCCCTTGAGGTTTACGAGGACGACCCTGGGGTAGACGAGGTTGAACGGCCCTCCGCCCATTGCCACGGCCACGTCGAGCCCGCCCGCGCCGATGGCGAGCATGCCGATGCCCCCGGAAGTCGGGGTATGGCTGTCGGAGCCGAGAAGGGTCTGCCCCGGGACCCCGAACCTCTCAAGGTGCACCTGGTGGCATATGCCGTTGCCGGGCCTCGAGAAGTATATGCCGTGCTTGGAGGCGAGCGTCTGGAGGAACCTGTGGTCGTCGGCGTTCTCGAACCCGCCGTACTGGAGGGTGTTGTGGTCGACGTAGCTGACCGAAAGCTTCGTCCTTACCCTCGGCACCCCCATGGCCTCGAACTGCAGATACGCCATCGTGCCTGTCGCGTCCTGTGTCAGAGTCTGGTCTATCCTGATATTGACTTCCTTACCCTGCACAGCCTCGCCGGATACAAGGTGGCCGTCGATCAATTTCTGCGCGACATTTTTTCCCACTGGAGTCCTCCTTTTGTCATATTCGTACCGTCATTTTTTTGCATTATAATGCCAAAAAAATTAAACGCCTTGCAAAACGGACGGTTGCGGCGCCAATAATCTGTGCGGAAGGTAAATTAATACATCAAAGAAGACGGAAAGTCAATCTAAAACCTGAGCCGGGAAGGGCTGTCGGCAGGTTGAAGCTCCCCGCGGCAAGCCACGGGGAATCTTCGATATGTAAGGAAACAATTTCTATTCGCTCGCTCGACCCCGCGGCAAGCCACGGGCTGGGCGCTCGCTATGCATATTCATGATCAATCCTTCGGAAAGAGTGGTTTTGGTTTTTTAACGGCCACGGAAGGCGCAGGCGGCTTATCATACGGCGGCATCTCCGGCGAAACGGACCCGTAGCCGCCTGTTTTTTACCGCGCCGCCGCGAAACCTTCCTACCGTTTTCAGCGAGGTGCGCGATCCCAACCGCCAGCCTTGAGGCCTTCGCGCCGAACCTGTTTTTACTCATCGGGCTTCTCCTCTAACGACCCTCCGCAATACGGGCAACCGAACCCGTATTCAGGGCTCCAGCCGTGGCACACGCCACCGCAGGCCTTGCATATCCACATTGGCATCATCACTCCCCATTTCCGAACCCGTGCTTGTTGTAGAGCCTCTTTGCCAGAGCGCGGGCGAGCACCCGATTAAAAAGGGAATAATTCCTTGTAAAAGGCATCAATGCTAAGCTTTATGGCCTGAACGGCATCCATTTGCGGACAGCGCATGATCTTTAAAAGCTTATCTATACAGACGATCTCCTCCCGTTCAATAAAGAACGGCCCTTCGCTTGCGTAATGGATTTTAGGTTTTTCCGATCCTGTAGAATACGCCCCAATGCCGCCTGTTGTTTTGGGATAGAGATACTCCTTTTGATAGACCTCCCCCTCTCCGGTCAGGAGCCAGTCTACGGAGACGCCGAAGGTCTTTGCGAATTTCAGTATAATGCCCGAGGATATCTCACCCCTTCTCTTGTAATTCGATATCGCCTGAGGGGATATACCTAACCCTTTTGCTATTTCAGAGTAATTCCTCATATTCCCTGCTTTAAACATCCTTTCGACTATCTCTGAAAAATTAGATTTCATCCTTCATCCTCCTTTGGCATTGACTCAATCACTGTAAAATGTTATAAAAAAGTTTATAAATCGTAAATACAGGCTTTACTAAAAATCAATTTACAACTATTTTACCATTTAGCGTATAAAAGTCAAGAATAATTTACGCATAGGCGCAAAATATGTCAACCTTAGGTGAAAGAATTAAGCATATCAGGGAAATAATCCTCAAACAAAACCAGGCGTCTTTCGCCGAAAGCCTGGGCTTCTCAAGGTTAGCCACGATAAGCGACTACGAGAAGAACAAAAGAAGCCCCGATATCGAGACCCTCAGAAAAATAGCCGGCATCGGCGGCGTAAAGCTCGAATGGCTCCTGACCGGGGAGGGCCCGGTCTCCGTTCATGAGCCGTCCGGCCCGGCATTGGGGGTGAAAGACACGGGTGCGGCGGTCTATTCGCAGGACTTCGAGGAGGTAAAGGTCTATGACATGCTTTCAGCCAAAGGGCCGGGGGATTTCCCCGGCACAGACCCGATAGACCTGGTCCTAATACCCAGACAGGATTCAAGGCGCGGGCCTGCAGCCATACGGGTCAAGGGCGATGGAATGGCTCCGGCCATACTCAGCGGCGCCACCGTGGGGATAGATACAGCGGACCGCCACCTTGTAAGCGGCGGGCTTTATGCCGTTTGGCTCAATTACGAGGGGGTAACGGTAAAAAGGGTATTCGTCTTCCACGACAGAATACTCTTGAAGCCCGACAACCCGTCTTTCCCGGAAACCTCGATACCAGCAGGCAATTCAGGAGAGGAATTTATTATCGGAAAGGTGGTCTGGATGTATCAGAGATATTAGCAGGCTGCCGGAAAGACGCAGCCCCGCCGATAATCGGCATCATGGCGCTTACCTATGAATGATTTTTGAGGGTGGGCTTAAAGGACTTGCCGGATGTGCGGTTAAGGTCTGTAAGATCCAATACTTGTTTTATAACCTATTAACCGGGAAAGTCAATCCACGCTGGTTTACTCCGGCAACGGGATAATTTTGAAGCCTTTCATTCAAAGAGGCCGGTAATTGGAGGCGGCGAGCGGATTCGAACCGCTGAATGGCAGTTTTGCAGACTGCTCCCTTAACCACTTGGGTACGCCGCCGTTTCCCGGACTCTCTCACATGGCGTATGGCTGAATACGGCAAGAAGATACTATAATAAGCGGGCCTCAGCTTTGTCAAGACAAAAACGGATTTTTACATTGCAAGCAGTTGCGTAGTTGCGTAGGTTGGGTTAGCGAAGCGTAGCCCAACAATCCTTCCGGCAAATCGTTGGGTTGAAAAACGCAACCCAACAGGCTAAGGCTCCTCAATGGCTCGGGAAAAGAGCGATTTTTGGAGGCGCCGTCGAGTCAATCGATAGATATCTGGCGCGGCAACTTCACCACTATCTCCGGCCGGCCCCTGTACATGGAGACCTTACCGGAGACGGTCACCATCTTGCCCCTGTATTTAAGCGGGTCCACGCCCGCGGATTTGAACTCGGAGAAGCTTGTTTTGAATATCACGGCGGTAAACTCTTTCCCGCGCGCATCCGAGAAGTCCATGAATATGACGTTTTTTGCCTTATGGACATAGCTTACCCTCCCCCTCACCTTTACGTACTCCCCTTCATGGAGAGCGGCTTCAGAGGGAGCGACCGTTGCCACGGCCTTGTCATTGCGTTGCGTGTTGGCGGACCAGAGGCCCGCCTTCCTCCCTATCGCCTCTTTTTCGGCCTTATCGAAGTCCCCGGCCTTCTCCAGCCCGCACGGGGGTATTATGAAGAGCCGCGCCAGCCCCTCGCTTAGAAGGGTCCTGTTCACCAGTACGCCGTCCGAGTAGACCCAGGCCAAAAGCCTCCCGTACTTATCCCTCCGCTCTTCGCCGCATATGACGAGCCTTACCGTCTTTCCGCCTACAAGCGCCGCGTTCCTTTGCCTCGCCTCCTCGTAAAAGGGCTCCCCGGATTCCGGGGCGTCGATGCCGAGGTACCTTACGCGGTCGCCGCCTTCAACGGCTATCGTATCCCCGTCTATCACCTTTTTCACAAGGGCGTATCGCCCCGGCTCTTTTGCGTAAAGGCCCCCCTCCCGCCAACACAAGGAGAGGACAAGGACGGCGATCAAGACCGGGAGGGCCGTCGCCCAGTGATAGGCTCGTTTGGTCTTTACCATAATGTGAACATGCGTGGCGGGCGGCACGGCCCGCGGCTTGGGGCTATGGGAGCTTCAACGGATATCCGGGCGCGCACGCCGCGGGCGGTCAAAAGGGGATAATGAGGCGCCGCTACCATCTTTCCCTGAATGCCCGGACCTGCTTGAGAAGGGCGTCTATCTCCTGCCTGATCATGTTGCAGTCGTACTCTTCTTTTGAAAGCTCCTCGGCCAGATGCTCCAGGCCCGTGATTACGGCGCTGTTGAGCTTGCTGTACTCCTTGCTCATTTCCGAGAAGCCGGAGATGAACTTGTTGGTGTGTTTGATGAAGCTTTTTACATGGAGGTCGTCTTTAGTCCTTATATCGAGCCTCCTGCCGAGTTCCCCGGCGGCTATCAACTTCATTTCATATTCGAGCCTCTTGAACGGCCCGATGAGCCTGTGCGTAAAGAAGACCGGGAGCAGAACCACCAGGAGCGCATAGCCCAGGATAAGAAGGACGCCGATGACAACGGCGTTCAAACCATAATTATGAATGAGCTCCGTGGAGAGGGTCTGGAGGAATACGCCGCTCAACAGGGCTATGATCACCAGAAGCGCTATGGAGAACTGGAGCTCCCTGGCGGCAAAGTACCTCTGCCGCAGGATATCGAATCTTTTTGCGGTATGTTTTCTGTCCATCAGCTCCCCTGTAGAGCCCCGGAAAGCCCTGGCCGGCCGGCAATGCGCCGGCCACCAGTGCGTCCTCAACTGGTATAATACACCCGTCCCTTTTTGTCAAGGATTGAACATACATGGCGAGCGGCACGGCCCGCGGCTTGGGGATGGGGTCAAGCGAGCGAATGGGAATAGATGCTCCCTTATATGCCGAAGATTAAGCGCGGAAAAGCCGCAGGGGGCTTCAAAGGCCTTTTAAATAAGGGCTTAACTATGCACAAATTACCTTGACTACAGAGTGCCATGAACTTAATATATTAGCTGCAAGTACTCTATCCCCTCCCAGACGCAAGGGGCCATAACCCTGGATCGCGTTAATCCCTAATGAGGTGTCCTATGAAGGAAAAGATAATCCGCGTCAGCAAGGGAAAAGAAGGCGTGGCGCTGCCGGAGGAATACCTGAGGTTCCTCGATCTCATCCCCGGCGTCGATGTGGAGGTCGTGCTCGACAAGGAAAAGAAGTGGATAATCATCAGGCCGATGCACGGCGAGGACTTCATCGAGCACTTCAGGGAATCCATGGATTCGATGGCATGAAGATATATAAACTTCCAAAGCTTGCTGAACTACGGCCCGACGGGGCGTACAGGGTCGGGAGCGAAGACGCCGGCGCTGGCGCCGTCTACCTCGTCTACGGGAGGCTCAGGCCGAAGGAGGCATCCAAAAAGATAACGACTGCCGAAGGCTGCGAGGAGATAATCTGCGTGGTCAAAGGCAACATGCGGGTCAGATGCGGCAAGGCCGCCTTCACCGTCAACTCCGGAGAGGCGTTCCGCTCCGCGGCGGGCCAGACGTTCCTGCTCGACAACCTCGACGACGAGGAGTCAATATTCATAGCCGCCGGAGGACCCGCGGTCATGAAAGAGGGCGTCAAGGCCCCGTTGGACGCGGAAAAGCCCGTTGAGCTTGAGGCTTGCGGCCTGGCGGAAGAAGAGGCCGAGTTTGATATCGTAAGGGACGACCTGCCCTGAGACGGTTTGTCGCACCGATGGCGCGGCGGTCAGGGATTTATACACAACGTCATAAATAATTGCCAATACAGAGCGTCAGATGGGTGCTTGCAAGCCTTGGGAGCAGGGGGGGCTGGAAAAATAACGGGGCTTTTGCGCTAACGCGCAAAAGCCCCGTCCGTCTTATCACCCGCCTCCCATCCACCACGGCGCGACCGATACCCTGGAGCGCACGGAAAAGCGGCCTTGATGCGCAGAGCGCCGCATGAGATGCGAAATGCTTTAGGGAAATACCTTGCTACGCCCCCTCTATAATCTTTATGACGCTCTCTTCCTGCCCTATGGCCATTATGTGGGCCCCGTGGCAGAAGGACTTCAACTCCCTCAACTGCCTTGAGGCTATCTCAATACCCTTCTCAAGCTGGTCAGCGGCCCCCTCAAGCTCGTCGATAAGGGGCCGCGGCACATGCACGCCGGGGACGTTCGTATTGAGGTAGTTCGCCATCTTCGCGGATTTCAGGAGTAGTATGCCGCCGAGGACCTTGACGGACTTCTTCCCGGCCGTCTCGAAGAACCTCTTGAACCTCTCCATATCGAATATCGCCTGGGTCTGGAAGAAGCGCGCCCCGGCGGATATCTTCTTGTCGAACTTTATCTCCTCGGGCTCATAGGGGTTGGCTTCCGGCGCGACGACCGCGCCGAGGTAAAAGTCCGTAGCCCCGCGCAGCTCCGTGTTCTTCATGTTCCTGCCGTGGTTCAAGGTGTCTATGACCTTCACGAGCTGCACGGAATCGAGGTCGAATACGGCCTTGGCCTCCCTGTGGTCGCCGAAGGCCACATGGTCGCCGGTGAGCGCCAGGATGTTCCTTACGCCGAGCGCCCAGGCCCCCATGACGTCTGACTGGATGGCGAGCCTGTTGCGGTCCCTGCACGTCATCTGGAAGACCGGCTCCACGCCTTCCTTCAGCAGGAGCACCGAGCAGGCGAGCGATGAGAGCCTCATCACCGCCCTCTGGTTGTCCGTAACGTTGGCGGCGGCTATCCTGCCCTTCAAAAGACGCGCCTTCTCCAGAAAAGGCCCCACGTCCGTGCCCCTCGGCGGGCATATCTCCGCCGTTACGGTAAACCGCCCTGATTCAAGCTCATGTTTTAAATTGGAGTCCCCTGCCATCAAGCCTTCCGTTCTTTCTCTTTTTTTTCTCCGAACCGTTAAGCCAGCTCCCCGACCGCCCCGTCCTTCAACAATTTACTAAGGAAGCTCTGATTAATTATGTTTTTCTGTCATTCTGAGGAAGCACGTTCACTACGTTCAGTGTAAACTCCGCGACCGAAGAATCTCGTAACTTATTGATTTTATAGACGTTGAGATTCTTCGCTTTGCTCAGAATGACGTCCAAAGAGTGTTCATTCAGGCTGCTCAAAAAGCTCCCGACCCACGCCACTTGGCGTGGGTGCCCCGAAGGAGTCGAGGAGTGAGGAATGAGGCGTACTTTTTCCGTACGCCGCAGTGACGAGCGACGATGACGACACCGCAGATGGGGCTTTTTCAGCAGCCTCTTCAAAAGCCGCACTATCGCCCCGCAAACCCCTCGATTATGGATTCAAAGAGCCCCCTGCCGTCAACCGACCCGAGCGCCTGCTCGGCGGCCCTTTCCGGGTGGGGCATCATGCCAAGGACGTTGCCCTTCTCGTTTATTATGCCCGCGATGTTGTTGACCGAGCCGTTGGGGTTGGCCTCCGGCGTTATCTCGCCCGCAGGGGTAGAGTACCTGAAGACCACCCTGCCGGAGCCCTCGAGCGCGTCTATGGTCTCCCCGTCGGCGAAGTAATTGCCGTCGGCGTGCGCTATCGGGACCTTTACGGTCTGCGCTTTCCCGTAGCGCCCGGTAAAGACGGTCGAGTCGTTCTCGACCCTCACGAATGTGTCCTTGCAGATGAACTTCAGCTCCCTGTTCCTCATAAGGACGCCGGGCAGGAGCCCGGCCTCGGTAAGTATCTGAAAGCCGTTGCAGATGCCGAGCACGAGGCCGCCTTTCCCGGCGAATGACACCACCTCGCTCATCACCGGCGAGCAGCAGGCGATGGCCCCGGTCCTCAGGTAATCCCCGTAGGAAAACCCGCCGGGCAGTATCAGGCAGTCGAGACCCTTGAGGCTTGTCTCCTTGTGCCAGACGTACTCGGCCTCCTGATTGAAGACGTGCTTGACCACATGGTAGCAGTCATGGTCGCAATTGGACCCAGGAAATACTATTATACCGAACTTCACTTGAAAGACCCCTGACTATATTATTCCATCTCTATCCTGTAGTTCTCGATGACGGTGTTGGCAAGGAGCTTCTCGCACATCCGCCTGACGCGCGCCTCCTCCTCGGCCCTTGACCCGCCTTTGAGCTCAAGCTCCATGAACTTGCCTATCCTCACGTCCTCCACCTCGCTGAAGCTCATCGAATTGAGCGCCCCCATGACGGCCCTGCCCTGCGGGTCGAGGACCCCTTTCTTGAGCGTAACGTAGACTCTGGCCTTCATATCGTATCCCCTATAGCGATTTAGCAGGTTGTGGAAAAACTCAAAATTCATTTTTTAACGTTCTGAAGCCCCGGGGGTTTAGAATCCTGGGAGGTTTCATAAGGCTGCTCAAAAAGCTCCCGACCCATGCTTCTCGCATGGGCGCCCCGAGGCGTCGAGAAGCGAGGAATGAGGCGTAGTTCGTTGCTACGCCGCAGTGACGAGCGACGTTTTTTAGCGTTCTGAAGCCGCAACGGTTTTTTCAGCCCCAGTGGGGTCATTGACGCCGCAGATGGACTTTTTCAGCGGCCTGTTAGGTTTATTACTCAAGGACCTTCCTGAGCACTTCCTGATAAGCCTCTTCCACCTTGCCCAGGTCCCTGCGGAACCTGTCCTTGTCCATCTTCTCCCGCGTCTCCTTGTCCCAGAGCCTGCACCCGTCCGGGGTTATCTCGTCCCCGAGGAGCAACTCGCCCCTGTGCACCCCGAACTCGAGCTTGAAGTCCACGAGCGTTATGCCGCGCTCGTCGAAGAACTCGGAGAGGAACCTGTTTATCTTGAGGGCCGAGACCTCCATCTTCCTCAGCTCGTCGGCCTCCGCGAGCCCGAACGCCTTGACGTGGTACTCGTTTATCATCGGGTCGCCGAGCGGGTCGCTCTTGTAATAGAGCTCGAGTATCGTCTCCTTCAAAGGCGCGCCCTCCTCCACCCCCATCCTCTTTGACAGGGACCCGGCCACGACGTTCCTTACCACCACCTCTATGGGGATGATCCTGAGCTTCTTTACGAGCATCTCCCTGTCCGAGGGCATATCGACGAAGTGTGTCTTGACCCCCCTGTCTTCGAGGTGCCTGAATATCCGTGAGGATATCTTGTTGTTGAGCACCCCCTTGTCCCGTATTATACCCTTCTTCTTGCCGTCAAAGGCGGTGGCCTCGTCCTTGAAGTACTGTATCAGGAGATTGGGGTCCTCGGTAGTGTAGAGCACCTTGGCCTTGCCCTCGTATATCTTCTCAAGCCTTTTCATGGATACTCCGAAATTCATTTCATTTAATTTACAGAATTACTCCTCTGAAAAATAATCAGAATCTATTTTCTTTATCTCGTATGAGGCGATGTTTGATACGCCGATATCGTTATCAATCATAAGCTGCGCCAAATGTTCACCATCTATAAGAACGATTTTCAAATCGATATTTGCCACATATTCGATAGCGTCACTTGAAAAATTTGAAGTTGTTATAAATACGCCTTTTTTTGCTCTAACACCTTGCAAAGCGCCGGCGAATTTCTGGATCTCAGGACGCCCAACCGTACTATCCCATCTTTTTGCTTGAAGATATATGGCATCCAAACCTAATTTATCTTCCTTAATAATCCCATCTATCCCGCCATCGCCACTTTTGCCAATTGCGCTCCCCGCATCTTTTCTCGACCCGCCGCGTAAGCTTCCCCTAAAAGTAGACATGTAATAAGTAGAGCTTTCTGGCAAAATAAAGCCAGGAGGTTCACATGAAGAAGTCCCGTTTTACCGAGTCTCAGATCGTAGCCGTGCTCAAGGAGGCTGAATCCGGCGTTCCCG
>JACRNN010000146.1 GCA_016234955.1 Deltaproteobacteria bacterium
CGACAGGGACGACGTAAAGGGCTTTTTCAAGCTCGACAACCAGTTCCACGACACGTTCCTCAAGGCGTGCGGCAATGAGAAGCTCTGCGTCCTCGTCCACCACCTCGTCCAGCAGTTCGAGAGGTTCAGGATAACCGCGCTCTCCCTTCCCGGCAGGATGAAGGACTCGGTAAAGCAGCACGACGAGATAATCGACGCCTTCAGGAGAAAGGACGCGGAGCTCGTTGAAAGGCTCGTCAGTGCGAACGCCGAGAGGGGCCGGGACGTGCTCGTGGAAGAGATACACAAGGGTGTCTCTAAAAATTAGTTTTTTAGTTTCTGAGACCTCGGTGGCTCCTATGCCTATGAGGGTTCATTTTTTCCGAGGTCGAGGCGGGGTGCATGAACCCACCACTGGCTTAAAACTCCAAGGGGTTCCAGAACGTTGAAATAAAAAAGCGGAGCATATATGCTAATATGTGTCCATTTTTATTTTCGCCCTGACAAAGAGATCGGGAAAAAGAACAATTTTCAGAGGCGCCCTTAAGGAAAAACAGCATGGCCTTAGTCAACAACCCTGAAGCCGCCGCCCGCCTTGCGAGGACGATAATATCGGACATCGCGCTCTACAACCGCGAGAAGGTCCAGGACGGCATAAAAAACGACAACATCTTCGATCTCCTCGCAAAGGAGCTCAAAGAGGGCCTCGATCTCTACAGGCAGAGGCTCTCCCCGGGTGTAGACGACAAGAACAGGTTCTACAACATCGCCATAGTGGACATACTGATAAAAAGGAACGGCAACATCGAATCCGACATCTGGTAGCTTTCGCGCGCCCCCGTGCATGTACCGGTCGCCCCCCGGAGGCCCTCCGGCAGATTGTCCCGCTCATTAACAGGATGCAGAAAAACTCCAAATTCATTTTTTAACGTTCTGAAGCCCCGGGGGTTTAGAATCCCGGGATGTTTCATAAGGCTGCTCAAAAAGCTCCCGACCCATGCTTCTCGCATGGGCGCCCCGAGGCGTCGAGAAGCGAGGAATGAGGCGTAGTTCGTTGCTACGCCGCAGTGACGAGCCGGGGCGCCCGCACGAGCAGTGCGGGTCGGACGACACCGCAGATGGGGCTTTTTCAGCGGCCTGCCAATACATCCGAATGGAAAACACTAAAACATTCACGGTCAGCGCCGACGGCGCCCATCAAAGGCTCGACGTCTACCTCGCCGGCGAGCTCTCCACGGTCTCGCGCTCGGCCATAAAAAGGCTCCTTGAAGACGGGCGCATCAGGGTCAACGGCAAGTCTGCCAAGGCCGGCTACAGGCTCCGCCCGAACGATTGCATCGATGTGAGCCTCCCGCCCGAGGCCAAAGGGCCATTGGAGCCGCAGGCGATGCCGCTCGACATAATATACGAGGACGACGACATCATCGTTTTGAACAAGCCCGCCGGCCTTGCCGTGCACCCGGGGGCCGGCAGGGAGTCCGGCACGCTCGTCAACGCGCTCCTCTCACACACCCGGACGCTCTCGGACATAGACCCCTCAAGGCCCGGCATAGTCCACAGGCTCGACAAGGACACCACCGGCGCCCTCGCAATAGCCAGGAACAACCGGAGCCATATCTCCCTTGCCGGACAGTTCAAGGGGCATACGACGAAGAGGAACTACGTGGCCCTTGTCTGGGGCTCGGTGGACGGCCCCGGCGCCATAGACCTGCCCATAGGGCGCGACCTCACACAGCGGAAGAAGATATCGGCACGGACGAAAAAGTCCAGGCGCGCCGTCACCCTCTACAGGGTGTTGAAACGCTATCCGCTCATGACGCTCCTGGAGTTGAGCCCGCAGACGGGGCGCACACATCAGATAAGGGTCCACCTCGCCTCCATCAACCACCCGGTGGTCGGGGACCAGGTATACGGGAAACGGAAGACCCCTTCCACGGCCCCCAAGCCGGTGGCCGATATGCTTAAAAAGATAAAAAGGCAGATGCTCCACGCAAAGACTCTCGGGCTCATCCACCCCGCAAAAGGGGTCTACATGGAATTCTCATCCCCGCTCCCGCGGGACATGGAGGGGTTGATAAAGGCGCTGGAAGAGGCATGTTGAAAAATAACCGCGGCATAGGATACATCACCTCCCCGGTATTCCCGGAGACGGCGGCGCACGGATTTTTAACGAGGGTCGGCGGGGTGAGCGCGCCGCCTTTCGACTCCCTGAACTTCGATGCGAGGGACGCGGACCCCCAAACGAACATAGACGAGAACATAAAGAGGGCCTCTGCCGCGCTCGACGCGGCGCTTGAAGACCTCGTCACCGTCAACCAGGTCCACGGCGACGGCATACATATAGTCACGGACAGGACACAGCTCCGGGACAAGCCAGAGGCCGACGCGGTCATAACCAAACTGACGGAGGCGCCGGTCGGGGTATTGACCGCCGACTGTCCGCCGGTCCTGCTCTTTGACGGCGGTAGCGGCGCCGTGGGCGCTGTGCACGCCGGCTGGAAGGGCACGGCAAAGGGGATCGCCGTGAAGGCGATAGAGGCGATGTACAGGGCTTACGGGACAAAGGCCCGGGACATACTCTGCGCCCTGGGCCCGTACATAGGCCCGTGCTGCTACATTGTCGGGGAAGACGTGGAAGCCGCCATCAGGGCTTCTTTCGGCGATACCGGGGGCTTCATGGAGCGCTGTGGCAACGGCTACAGGCTCGACATAGGGCTCCTGAACATGCGCCAGCTCATATCCGCGGGCGTACTCAAGCAAAACATCGGCTTCGAGCCGTCCTGCACATCATGCAACAACCGCCTCTTCTTCTCTTACAGGAAAGACGGCGGCAGGACGGGCAGGCAGCTGAGCTTCATAATGCTCAGGGCCAGGACAAAGGGGTGAGCGATAGATGGTGGCTGGACTTACCGGCGGGATAGCGTGCGGCAAGAGCCTGGTATCCGGGGAATTGAAGAGGCTCGGGGCGCATATCGTGGACGCGGACCTTATCTCAAGGGAGCTGATGGAGAAAGGGACCCCGGTCTACGACGGCGTGGTGCGCGAGTTCGGCCGGTCCATACTCCGCCCGGACGGCTCCATAGACCGCAAGGCGCTCGGCGCAATCGTCTTTTCAGACCGTGAAAAGCTCCTCAGGCTCAACGCCCTCACCCACCCGGCCATAATAAAGGCGGCCTCTGAAGAGGTGGAGCGGATTAAAAAGAGCCGTCCTGAGACCATCATCGTGGTCGATGCGGCGCTCCTTATAGAGGCCGGCATGCACAGGGCCGTGGACAGGGTGTTAGTGGTGTACGCGGACGAGGAAAAACAGATAGAGAGGATGAAAAAAAGGGACGGCCTCGACGAGCCGGAGGCCAGGAGGCGCCTCAAGTGCCAGATGCCGATTAAAGAAAAAATAAAATATGCCGATTATCTTATAGAGAATAACGGCACAGTCGAAGAGCTCAGGTCAGCCGTAGGAAGGGTCTTCGCGGAGCTCGCAAAAATATGAGGGAATTTTGCAAATGGCGCTTGACAGCTTCATTCAACCGTGCTAATGTGAAATTACCTTTCAAAAAGTAGCTCAAAGCATTTATCATACCTCGCAAGCTTCAATCCATGAGATTCAAGCCCAGAGGAAATCCTGAGAGAACTGAATCAAAACATACGATAAAACCTTTTTGAAAATGCATGGCGAGCGCCAACCCCGGCATGTGGGCCCAGGGATTGGCGAGCGGATATGGAAAGAATTTATTCTTTGCATCTCGAAGCTCCTTCTCGGAAAAACCATTACGGACTTCAAAAAACCGCTAAAACTCTATTCCATCCACAAAACCCCCCCCCTCTATAGGAGTGTTGCATGAACCTCAAGGAACTCAAGGAAAAAAAGATCAACGAGCTTACCACGCTCGCCAAGAAATACAATATAGAGAGCGCGTCGAGCATGAGAAAGCAGGACCTCATATTCGCGCTGCTCCAGTCCCAGAGCGAACAGAACGGGATGATATACGGGGAAGGGGTGCTTGAGACGCTCCCCGACGGCTTCGGGTTCCTCCGTGCCCCGGACTACAACTACCTGCCCGGCCCGGACGACATATACGTATCCCCGTCGCAGATAAGGAGGTTCAACCTGCGCACCGGGGACATAGTGTCCGGACAGATACGGCCCCCGAAGGAGGGGGAGAGGTACTTCGCGCTCCTCAAGGTCGAGAAGGTCAACTACGAAGACCCCGAGGTTGCCCGCGAAAAGATACTCTTCGACAACCTTACCCCGCTCTACCCGCAGGAGAGGATAAACCTCGAGACCCCGCCCAACGGCGACCTCTCGATGAGGATAATGGACCTCTTCACCCCCATAGGAAAGGGGCAGAGGGGCCTTATAGTCTCCCCTCCGAGGGCCGGCAAGACCATGCTCCTTCAAAAACTCGCCAACGCGATAACCACGAACCACCCGGAGGTCGTCCTCCTGGTCCTCCTCATAGACGAGAGGCCGGAAGAGGTGACCGACATGCAGAGGTCTGTCAATGGAGAGGTCATCAGCTCCACGTTCGACGAGCCCGCCCAGAGGCACGTCCAGGTCTCCGAGATGGTCATAGAAAAGGCGAAGAGGCTTGTCGAGCACCAGAAAGACGTCGTAATCCTGCTCGACTCGATAACCAGGCTCGCCAGGGCGTATAACGCCGTGGTGCCCCCGAGCGGCAAGGTCCTCTCCGGAGGCGTCGACTCAAACGCCCTCCACAAACCCAAGAGGTTCTTCGGCGCGGCAAGGAACATAGAGGAGGGCGGGAGCCTCACCATCATGGCCACGGCCCTCATAGACACCGGCAGCAGGATGGACGAGGTCATATTCGAAGAGTTCAAGGGCACCGGCAACATGGAGATAGTCCTTGACAGGAAGCTCTCCGAAAGAAGGATATTCCCGGCCATCGACCTCAATAAATCAGGGACGAGGAAAGAGGAGCTTCTGCTCGCCAAAGAGGCGCTCAACCGCATCTGGATACTCAGAAAGGTGCTCCAGCCCCTCAACCCCATAGAGTCCATGGAGTTCCTCCTCGACAAGATCCAGCACACCCCCTCGAACAAGGACTTCCTCGTCTCGATGAGCAAGTAGGGCGCGTTTTTACGCCTTATTTTATTTGAAGCGCAGGGTGGGCTGTGCCCACCCTTAGCAGGTTTTCCGCATGAGTAAGCCGGGCGGGGCGGGCTGTGTGCGCCATTTACATGAGTGTGTAGCTGATATTTTGGTGGGCGTAGCCCACCCTACGGGACTATGTCATCAAAGAAATCTCGAGCCGACCTTGAAGCCGAAAATAAATTTCTTCGTAGTGGTAGACGCGCTGAAAATATTGCGTCCATTATCAATACACTCATACGATGGGGCGGAGTTGTAGCGACAACATTTTTCGTTTTTCGAAGCATAGCGGTTCTATCTGGCAAAGAAACGAACGCAAACATAAATTTGTCAACAGTTTTGTCTATAATTACCTCTAACGCGGCAAATAAGAGCTCATTTAGCTGGGGTATTTTTAGTCTTGTTGAATTTTTGGTTGGGTGCGGTGGTATTGCATATGGCATAAGGCAAAAAAGGCTTAAGCAGCGTTATATTGCATATCGCTCGCAACGTTATGAATATCTCGAAAAAAGAATTGACCCTAAAAGAACGTCAAGCATGTTAACCTCTAAAGGGGATACCCGACCGGAGGATATGTAGTTATGGGAACAACAGTGACTATAGAAAATATTACAGCAATAATATCTTTAGGTTTAGCCTTTGTTGTTTTATGGGTCTATTACTTTTGGTTTTATCGGCAATATCGCGTTGATAAAACTAGGCAGGACCTCTTTTTTCTAAGAAATGAACTATTTGATTATGCCGCTGAAGGCAATATTTCTTTTGATCATCCTGCTTACAGCCTTCTTAGAAATACAATGAACAGCATAATTAGATTTACACATAGAATCGATTTAGTCACTTTGTTTTGCATATATGTTTCTACTAAGTTTTCACCGCCGCCAAGCAATAACTTTACCATAGCTTTCAAAAATAATCTCAACGCGATACCCTCGAATAAAGTAAGGGAAGATATTGAGAAATTTCATATCCGCATGAATATTATAGTTGCTACACATCTAATTAAAAGCTCAATTCCTTTGATGCTGTTAACAATATTTTTGGTAGTGGTTATTTTAATTCGCCAAGGATGGGGTATTTTGAAGTACGAAATAATGAAGTACGAAATAAGGAAGCAATTTCCAGGAATTAATCAGATTGACAATATTGCTGCTGAATTGGGATAAAATGGCCTATTCGAGAAAAGCGTTTACAGTTGACGCCGGATAGTATGGTAGGGTGGGCTGTGCCCACCCTTAGCAGGTTTTCCGCATGAGTAAGCCGGGCGGGGCGGGCTGTGTGCGCCATTTACATGAGTGTGTAGCTGATATTTTGGTGGGCGCAGCCCACCCTACTGGACTGGATACTCAGAAAGGTGCTCCAGCCCCTCAACCCCATAGAGTCCATGGAGTTCCTCCTCGACAAGATCCAGCACACCCCCTCGAACAAGGACTTCCTCGTATCCATGAGCAAGTAGGGCGCGTTCCCCGCCATTCGCCGTTTCAAGGATATAAAAGGCCGCATGACCGACGGGCGCGCGGGACGCGCTCCCATGCCCTCCAGGGCAACGTGCTCCAGCGCGTTGCCGCGGCTCCGCGCCCCGCGTGAGTCCGCGTGCGCGTACATCCCGAACATCCCTCCACACCCCCTTCGCCCGCAACACCCGCACCCAACCCGGCCGCTTTCCCCCTGAAAATCGATGCCATCACCTTGCGGCGCAGGGCCGCTTTTTCCACTTGCACATTGCATCCATAGTTGATATTATTATCAATTCATGCTTTTGCGGCAGGGCGCGTTCCGGGCACAGGCGTGTCGAATCAAGAAACAGCATATTTCAGGAGGACGTATACGATGAAGGAAGGAATCCATCCCGATTACCAGGGCGCCAAGGTCCACTGCGTCTGCGGAAACGTAACAATGACCCGCTCCACGAAGAAGGACCTGGCGGTGGAGATCTGCTCAAGCTGCCACCCGTTCTTTACCGGCGAGCAGAAGTTCATGGACGCCGCGGGCAAGATAGAGAAGTTCAACGCCAAATACCGCAGGAACAAGGGAGCCTGATCTCCGGAGGGGGCTTGATTTGCTGGTAACTCTCCTCAATTTTACCCCTGACCCTGAAAAGACCGTGGCGTTGTCCGCAAAGCTGTGCTACTCGGACTCCTCCATAGCGGAGCTTGAGGACAAGGTGGCGGGAATTTCTTACGAAAAATTCCTCGGCAAGATACTCAAGATGGGCCACCTCTCCGTCCTTGAACACGCCTCTTTCACCTTCGGGATAGAGGGGATATCCAGGGCCGCCTCTCACCAGCTCTGCTCCCGAACGCCGCGTGCACCAAGATCATAGTGACTATGAACGCGCGCGAGCTCATACACTTCTTCAGGCTCCGCTGCTGCGAGAGGGCCCAGTGGGAGATACGCGACATGGCCACCCGGATGCTGAAGCTCGCCAGGGGGGCGGCCCCGTTCATCTTCAAGGACTGCGGCCCGGCGTGCGTGACCGGGCCGTGCAGCGAGGGCGAGATGACGTGCGGAAGGCCGAAAGAGATACGGGCGCGGTTCAAGGGCCTGTAAGCGGTTATCTGTTATCTGTAAAAATACGTCTTTATCCTTCACTGATAACTGATCACCGATATTAGACGATGAATAACTTATGATACAGGGCAGACTCGTTGAGGTAGAGAAAAGGTATGAGGAGCTCTCCGGGCTTCTGGCGAGGCCGGAGGTCACCGGAGACAAGGACCTCTACCAGAAGTACGCCAGGGAGCACTCGGCGCTCGACGGCATAGTGGAGGCCTACAGGGCGCTTAAAAAGGTAGACAGGGACCTCTCGGAAAATAGGCTCATCCTCGAGGGCAAGGACGAGATGCTGAGGGAGCTTGCCAAGGAGGAGATCCCGCAGCTTCAGAAAAAAAAGGACGAGCTTATCGCGAGCCTGAGGATAATGCTTCTGCCGAAAGACCCCAACGACGACAAGAACGTCATGCTCGAGATAAGGGGCGGGGCCGGGGGGGAGGAGTCCTCGCTCTTCGCCGCCGAGCTTTTCAGGATGTACTCGAGGTACGCCGAGACGATGGGCTGGAAGGTAGAGGTCCTGAGCTCCAACCCCACCGGGTTGAACGGCCTGAAGGAAGTGATAGCGATGATGGAGGGCAAGGGCGCCTACTCCAGGTTCAAGTACGAGAGCGGCGTCCACCGCGTCCAGAGGGTCCCGGAGACCGAGGCCTCCGGCAGACGCCACACCTCCACCGTCACCGTGGCCGTGATGCCCGAGGCCGAAGAGGTCGAGGTGGACCTCCGGATGGAGGATATACGGGTCGACACCTACAGGTCGGGCGGCCACGGAGGCCAGAACGTGAACAAGGTCGAGACCGCGGTCAGGATGACCCACATCCCCACGGGCATAGTCGCGGCGTGCCAGGAAGAGAAGAGCCAGCACAAGAACCGCGATAAGGCATACAGGATGCTCCTGTCCAAGATCCTCGACATGAAGACCCGGGAGCAGCAGCAGAAGATATCCCGGGACAGGAAGACCCAGGTCGGCACCGGCGACAGGTCGGAGAAGATACGGACGTACAACTTCCCGCAGAACCGCGTGACCGACCACAGGATAGGGCTTACGCTCCACAGGCTCAACGAGGTCATGGACGGCGACCTCACGGAGCTTACCGACAACCTGATCGCATACTACCAGACAGAGGCCCTGAAGAGCTCTGAAGAGGCCGCGAACGCGTAAGCGCGCCGAGCCTGCGTTATAAAGGAATGGACAAAATAGTCATCGAGGGCGGGAACCGCCTCATAGGGGAGGTCGAGGTAAGCGGGGCCAAAAACGCCGTACTGCCGCTTATGGCCGCCTCCCTGCTCGTGGAGGACTGGAACACGATAACGAACGTGCCGAGGCTCAAGGACATCGAGACGTTCAAGGTCCTCCTCGACCACCTCGGCGCGGAGATAACCCACGACCCCGGAAGCGGGGTGCTGAAGATACGCACCCGGAGCGTCAAGACGCCGGAGGCCCCGTATGACCTGGTAAAGACCATGAGGGCCTCGATCCTGGTGCTCGGCCCCCTGGTGTCGAGGTTCAAGGTGGCGCGAGTCTCCCTGCCCGGCGGCTGCGCCATAGGGGCGCGCCCGGTGGACCTCCATATCAAGGGCCTTAAGAAGATGGGCGCCGATATACGGATAGACCACGGCTACGTCACCGTGAGGGCGGAGAGGCTCAAGGGCGCGAAAATCTACCTCGATACGACGACCGTCACCGGCACCGAGAACCTGATGCTCGCGGCCGTGCACGCCGACGGCGCCACCGTAATAGAGAACGCGGCCCTGGAGCCGGAGGTCGTATGCCTCGCGGACGCGCTCAACAGGATGGGCGCGCGCATCAGGGGCGCCGGCACCGAGACCATAAGGATAGACGGGGTCACGGAGCTGAAGCCAGTGGAGGTAAGGGTCATCCCGGACAGGATAGAGGCCGGCACGTTCATGGTGGCGGCCGCAATGACGAAGGGCAACGTCTTCATCAAGGACTGCCCGTACAATCACCTCGACTCCCTGAACATGAAGCTCAAGGAGGCCGGCGCGCAGATACTGGAGGAAGAGGGCGGGGTAAGGGTCCTGGGCGACTACCCGGTAAGGAGCGTGGACGTCAAGACCGTCCCGTACCCGGGCTTTCCGACGGACATGCAGGCCCAGATGATGTCGATGATGTGCACGGCCAGCGGCTTGAGCGTGATCACCGAGACGGTATTCGAGAACAGGTTCATGCACGTCGGGGAGCTGCAGCGCATGGGCGCCGACATAACGATAGACGGAAGGTGCGCCGTCGTAAGGGGCGTCAGGGCCTTGAGCGGCGCCCCGTTGATGGCGACGGACCTGAGGGCGAGCGCGTCGCTCATATTAGCGGGCCTCGTGGCCGAGGGCAGGACCGAGGTGTCGAGGATATACCACCTCGACCGCGGGTACGAAAGGATCGAGGAGAAGCTCAAGGGCCTCGGCGCGAAGATAGAGAGGCAGAGAGCGTGACGCCGCAGGGACTGACAAAGAGGACAGGGGAGGAGACCCTCACCATCGCGCTGCCAAAGGGCCGCATCCTCAAGGAGGCCTCGGCCCTCTTCAAGGCTACCGGCATGGACTTCAGCGAACTCCTGCACGACGAACGCAAGCTCATCTACGAGGACGTCGCCGGGGGCCTGAGGTTCATGGTCATAAGGAGCCAGGACGTCCCCACGTACGTGGAGTACGGCGCCGCGGACTTGGGGATCGCCGGCAAGGACGTCCTGATGGAACAGGGCAAGGACCTCTACGAGCCGCTCGACTTGGGCATCGGCGCGTGCAGGATGGTGGTGGCCGAGCCCAGGGAACTCGGGGTCAGCGACAACCCGGGGCGCTGGACGCACATACGGGTGGCCACGAAGTACCCGAACATAACGCTCAAGCACTTTATCGGCAAGGGCATACACGTCGAGATAATAAAGCTCTACGGCTCTATAGAGCTTGCCCCGCTCCTGGGCCTCTCCGAGAGGATAGTGGACCTCGTGCAGACCGGAGAGACATTAAAGAAGAACGGGCTTATAGAGGTGGAGGACGTCATGCGGATAACCTCCAAGCTCGTCTGCAACAGGGCGAGCCTCAAGACCAAGCCCAAGAGGGTCAAAGAGGTCGTTGAAAAGCTGAGCCGCGCGGTCGTCGCCCTGAGGAAGTAGGCCCCTGCCCGCTATGCACCCGGCAGACCGCGCTCCAGAATTTGCCATACCCACAATAAAATAAAGGGTGTTTCTAAAAATCAGGTATTTTTCCGAGGTCGAGGCAGGGTGTATGAACCCACCACGGGCTTAAAACCCCGAGGGGTTTCAGAACGCTGAAATAAAAAAACGGAGCATATATGCTAATATGTGTCCATTTTTATTTTCGCCCTAACAAAGAGATCGGGAAAAAGAGCAATTTTTAGAGGCACCCTACACTCAGGCCAGGGTACTATGAGGGTCATAGATTCAAGGGATAAAGGCTTCCGTTCGGTCCTGTCGTCTATAACCGGGCGCGGGGCGCAGGACACGGTTAGGGTCGAGCCTGTCGTAAAGGCCATACTCGACGACGTCAAGAGGCGCGGCGACAGGGCCGTCGTCGAATACACGGAGAGGTTCGACGGGGTCGATATAAAGGGGGCCCTGGAGGTCGGCGGGAAAGAGATCGACCGGGCCTTCAAGGCCATCCCCCGAAAAGACCTCGCGCTCATCGAGCTTGCCGCTTCCCGCATAGAATCCTTCCATAAAAAACAGCTCCGCAACTCATGGTTCACCGTTGAGGGGAACGGCTCCATACTCGGCACGAAGATAACCCCGCTCGAACGCGCCGGCATATACGTGCCCGGGGGCAAGGCCGCGTACCCTTCCACCGTCCTCATGAACGCCATACCCGCCAGGGTCGCCGGCGTCGATACCGTAGTCATGGCGACCCCGCCCGGAAAGGACGGGATAAACCCCTACGCCCTCGCCTCGGCCAGGGTGGCCGGGGTCGACAGGGTCTTCAGGACAGGGGGTGCGCAGGCCGTCGGCGCGCTCGCATTCGGCACGGAGACGATCCCGAAGGTCGACAAGATAACCGGCCCCGGCAACATATACGTGGCCACCGGCAAGAGGCTCGTCTTCGGGACGGTGGACATAGACATGGTGGCCGGGCCGAGCGAGATACTCATAATCAACGACGGCACGGGGGAGCCGTCCTGGGTGGCGGCGGATCTCCTTTCACAGGCCGAGCACGACGAGCTCGCTTCAAGCATCCTCATTACGACCTCCAAGGAGATGGCCGCGAGGGTCTCTTCCGAAATCGTACGCCAGCTCGGCAAACTGAAGAGACGCGCGATAGCCTCGGCCTCTATAAAGGAGTACGGGGCGATAATAATCGCGCGAGACCTCAAGGAGGCCGTGGAGATATCCAACGGGATCGCCCCGGAGCACCTCGAGCTATTCGTGGAGAGGCCGTTTGAGCTCCTCGGCCTCGTGCGAAACGCGGGGGCGGTCTTCCTCGGGAGAAACACCCCTGAGGCCGCGGGGGACTACCTCGCCGGGCCGAACCATACGCTCCCGACCGGGGGCACCGCGCGCTTCTCCTCGCCGCTCGGCGTGGACGACTTCATAAAAAAGACGAGCGTCATAGGATTTTCCGCCGAGGCGATAGCCTCCCTCGGTGGGGATATAAAGAGGTTCGCGGAGATAGAGGGCCTCGATGCGCACGCGGAGAGCGTTAAAAAGAGGCTCAGGGGATAGCCGGGGCTGAACCGCTGGGACCGCGTGCGAAAGGGTTTCAGAAACCTCAGATAAAAGGGGCCATCATGGCGCGAAAAGCGAAGATAGCGCGTAAGACCGGTGAGACTGACATAACCCTTGAGATAGACCTCGACGGGGGCCCGATAGACGTAAAGACGCCTATCCCGTTCCTCGACCACATGCTCGCCAACTTCGCCAGGCACGGCCTCTTCGGCCTCAGTGTGCGGGCTAAAGGCGACATAGAGGTGGACCTGCACCACACGGTGGAGGACGCGGGGATAGTCCTGGGCACGGCCGTTAAAAAGGCGCTCAAGGACCCCTCCGGCATAAGGAGGTGCGGCTCTTCGTCCGTACCGATGATGGATTCCCTCTCGACCGTCACGCTCGACATAAGCAACAGGCCGTACTTCCGGTTCAACGCCGCGAAGGAATCGAGCCCGCTCCTCTCCGAGATATCCTCGGTCTCGGCCGAAGGCAGGGTCTCGTTCAGCATGGCGCTGGCCGAGGAGTTCATGCGGGCCTTCTCAAACAGCGCCGGGGTGGACATGCACATCACCCTGCATTACGGCAGCGAGCTGCACCACTCCATAGAGTCGATATTCAAGGCCTTCGGCAGGGCGTTGAGCGCGGCGGTGGAAAAAGACCCGAGGATAAAGGGCGTGCTCTCGACAAAGGGCAGGCTTTAGGACTTATGAACGGTTGCATACCGGACTGTTATCAGTTAACGGTTATCAGTGAAGGATAAAGACGTATTTTTACTGATACCAGATAACCGAAAACTGATAACCGATAACCGAGATGGAGTGTATGTAGGCTGCCTCTAAAAATCAGTTATTTTTTTCTGAGGTCGAGGCAGGGGCGAAAATAAAAGCGGAGCATATATGCTAAGGAAGGTCTGATTAATTCACGATAGCATGTCATTCTGAGCAAAGCGAAGAATCTCGACGATAATAAAATAAACAAGTTACGAGATTCTTCGGTCGCTTCACTCCCTCAGAATGACAGAGAAACATAATTAATCAGAGGAATATGTGAGCATTTTATTTTCGCCCCAACAAAGAGATCAGGAAAAAGAGCTATTTTTAGAGGCAGCCTGTAGATACTATTATGAGACGATTAATATGATAGCCATCATCGACTACGACATGGGCAACGTGCGAAGCGTTGAGAAGGCCTTTGAAAAGGTCGGGGCCGGGGCCGTCATAACGCGGGACCCCCGGGTCATAGACAACGCCAGCCACGTGGTCCTGCCCGGGGTCGGGGCGTTCAGGGACTGCATGAAGAACCTCGATGAGTACGGACTTATCGGCCCGATAACAAGGTCGATAGCCTCTGGCAAGCCCTTTCTCGGGATATGCCTGGGCCTCCAGCTCCTCTTCGAGGAATCGGCCGAGTTCGGACGCCACAGGGGCCTCGGGGCGCTGAAGGGCAAGGTCGTCCGTTTTCCGGCGGGGCTTGAATACGAAGGGGAAAGATTGAAGATCCCCCACATGGGCTGGAACGAAATAAAGATAAAGAAGGACTCCGCCCTGCTTGAGGGCGTCAGGGACGGCTCCTACTTCTACTTCGTCCACTCGTACTACGCCGTGCCGGATGAGCCGGGCTCTGCGCTGACCACCACCGGCTACGGAATGGAATTCACGAGCGCGGTATCGATGGACAACGTGATGGCCTGCCAGTTCCACCCGGAAAAGAGCCAGAAGGCGGGGCTCAGGGTCTTGAAGAACTTCAGCATGATGGCCTGACCGTGGACGGGGCTTTTTCAGCGGCCTGACGACAAAACGCCAAAAAACTCTGAACTTAATCAGGCTGCTCAAAAAGCTCCCGACCCATGCTTCTCGCATGGGTGCCCCGAGGCGTCGAGGAGCGAGAAATGAGGCGTACTTTATCCTGTACGCCGCAGTGACGAGCGACGATGACAACAACGCAGATGGGGCTTTTTCAGCGGCCTGCCAAGAGGGGGAGAGCGCTTTGCTCATTATACCGGCGATTGACCTGAAACAGGGCAGGTGCGTGAGGCTGACACAGGGCAGGATGGACGCGGAGACCGTCTACTCGACCGACCCGGCGCAGATTGCGCGCAGATGGGCGGGGCTCGGCGCAAGCCTTATCCACCTTGTCGACCTTGACGGCGCGGTGGAGGGCGGGGCCAGGAACTTCTCCGCCATACGGGAGATAATCGCCTCTATCGACGCGCCAGTCCAGATAGGCGGGGGGATACGGGATGAAAAGACCGCCAAGACGTACCTCGACATCGAGCGCGTCAAGCGGATAATTATCGGCACGGCCGCCTGCGAGGACCCATCGCTCGTCGAGGCCCTGACGAAGAGGTATCCCGGCAGGGTCGCCGTCGGCATAGACGCGAAGGACGGCATGGTCGCCATCAAGGGCTGGGTCGAGGTCACCGAAAAAAAGGCGGTGGACCTTGCCCGAAGGCTTGAGGGGCGCGGGGTGGCGTGCATCATCTATACCGACATATCGAGGGACGGCATGCTCAAGGGCCCGAACGTCGAGGCAACGAGGGAGATCGCCGAGTCCGTAAGCATCCCGGTCGTGGCCTCGGGCGGGATATCGTCTGTAAAGGACATCGAGTCCTACAGGGGCGTAAGGCTTGAGGGCATAATAATCGGCAAGGCGCTATACTCCGGCGGCGTGGACCTCAAGGATGCGATCAAGGCCGCCGGCGCACAGCGTTGAGCATATACATAAGGAACACTAAAAAATGTTGACCAAACGCATAATACCGTGTCTTGACGTAAAAGACGGGCGCGTGGTAAAAGGCGTAAGCTTCGTGGAGCTCAGGGACGCCGGAGACCCCGTGGACTGCGCCATCGCCTACGAGGAGCAGGAGGCCGACGAGCTCGTCTTCCTCGACATAACCGCTTCGCATGAGAAGAGGCGGACCATCCTCGAGGTCGTTGAAAAAACCGCCGCCAACGTATTCATGCCGCTTACCGTCGGGGGGGGGGTAAGGACTATCGACGACATAAGGGAGCTTCTTAGGGCCGGGACGGACAAGGTCTCCATGAACACGAGCGCGGTCGAGGACCCTGACTTCGTAAGGAGGGCCTCCGAGCGGTTCGGGAGCCAGTGCATAGTCGTGGCGATAGACGCCAAGAGGCGGACGGACGGACGGGGCTGGGAGGTCTACACCCACGGCGGCAGAAAGCCGCGCGGGCTCGACGCGGTCGAATGGGCCCGTAAGGTGGAGTCCCTCGGCGCCGGCGAGATACTCCTGACGAGCATGGACAGGGACGGGACAAAGGACGGCTACGATATCGCGCTCACCAGGGCGGTATCTTCAAGCGTGACCATACCGGTGATAGCGTCGGGCGGATGCGGCGCGCCAGAGCACATCCTCGATGCGTTCACGGAGGGGCGGGCGGACGCGGCGCTTGCGGCGTCTATCTTCCACTTCGGGATATTCACCATACCCGAGACCAAGGAGTTCCTCAGGGATAAAGGAGTAAGGGTGAGGCCTCCTGACGGGAGCATATGACCAGGAAGCATTCGGGTTTCCTAAAGTTCATTATCGCCTACAAGGCGTTGCTGGGCATCGTTGAGATCGCCCTTTCCATAAGCCTTTTCAAGTTCATCGGCAAGAACCTGGGCCTCGAGTTCACAAGGCTTGCCAGAAGCCTGAACCTCGATATCGAAAACAGGGTCGTAAGCGCCATAATACTCCATGTCGGCACGATCGGCAACGGCATGGCCTTGACAATTACTATCGCCGTCCTGGTCCTCGGCACGCTCAATTTGATAGAGGCGTGGGGCCTCCACCTCAGGCAGAGATGGGCGGAATGGCTTACGGTCTTTGCCACCGCGCTCCTGATACCCTTCGAGGCATATGAGGTCTACAGGAAGATAACGGTCTTCAAGGTGCTCATCCTTGCGCTCAATATCGTTATCGTATTCTATCTCGCCGAACACAAGGAACTCTTCAATAGCCGTCGCCACATACACGGCCTATATAAGAAATTTTTCAAGAAAACCAAATAATTCCGGGGATGCACCACCCGCCGCAAACCCCGGCGGCATCCGTTGGGCACCCTGTCTTTCGTATTCGCGGCAAGCCCCGGCCGCCGTGAATCCGCCGGCGTCATGGCCGTCAAACCGAGCGGCAGGCCCAGCCGGCATAAAGAGACCCGCGAACCCTCCCATGGGGCTTGAAAGCCCCACGGGGTTTCAGAACGCTAAAAAAACTTGATTTAAGCCTCCGGAAATAGTATAAGTGTTGTTTCTATTGAGGCGGCTGATTCTCTATCTTGAGAATCAGACCCCGGAGGGAAGTTCGTCCCTGGGGGAACACTAAAGGCTATCTCTAAAAATTAGATATTTTTTTCTGAAGTCAAGGAAGGGCGGAAATAAAAAGCGGAGCATATATGGGAATATGTGAGCATTTTTTATTTCCGGCCTGACACAGAGGTCAGGAAAAAGAGCAATTTTTAGAGGCAGCCTGAAATCCTTGTCCCGTAAAAACGGGACAGACCCGTTGGAGGATTGGCGGGGAGCCAGAAGGAGGAGAGATGCGGAACCATTACGAAACCGTGTGTATCGTAAGGCCTGATGTAGCTGAAGACGTCATAAAGGGCGTCATACAGAAGGCGGCCGCGACCCTGACAGAGGGCGGCGGAGAGCTTAAAAAGCTCGATGAATGGGGCAGGCGCAGACTTGCCTATCCCATCCAGAAGAAGACCGAGGGCTACTACTTCGTCATGGAGTACATGAGCGCTCCGGACGTAAGCAAGGAGATCGGGAGGCTCATGGGCCTCAACGAGGACGTGCTCCGCCACCAGACCGTAAGGATGGAGAAGAGGGCGGCGGCTGTGGCGGCCAAGGCCAGGGCTGAAGAGGCCAGGCTGAAGGAGAAGGCGGCAAAAGAAGCGGCGACCGCGGCAAAAGAAGGAGGGGTGGCATAATGGCTACGGAGAGACGTGAAAGGCCCACAGGCCCCCGCGGGCCGCATGAGCGCGGAGAGGGCGGGAAGAGGCCGTATCAGAGGAAGAAGGTCTGCCGTTTCTGCAAGCACCAGGAGGAGACCATCGATTACAAGGACGCCAAGGCCTTGAGGCCGTATATAACCGAGAGGGGCAGGATCGTGCCGCGCAGGATATCCGGCACGTGCGCCAAGCACCAGAGGATGGTGAGCGAGGCGATAAAGGTAGCCAGAAACCTGGCCATTATCCCCTTCACCGCCACCAATATATAGGCGGCCGTGGAATAACGTTGCCCCGCCATCGATGGTCGGGGTGCGGCGGCTACTACAAAGAACTCAATTGAGGAGCGGCATTATGAAGGTCATACTCAGGCAAGAGATCGATAATCTCGGCGGGTTCGGGGACCAGGTAAAAGTGGCCAACGGATACGCGAGGAATTACCTCATACCACAGGGACTCGCGGTAGCGGCGAGCGCGGGGAATCTAAGGCAGTTGGAGGCGGAAAGGGCGGCCTACCTGAAAAAGGCGCAGGTCAGCAAGGAAAAGGCCGAGAGGCTCAAGGGCGAGATAGAGGCCCTCTCCCTCACCTTCGCGAGGAAGACCGGCGAGGAAGACAGGCTCTTCGGCTCGGTCACCGCGCACGACATAGAGACGGAGCTGAAGAAGAAGGGCTTTGAGCTGGAGAAAAAGGCCATCCTTCTGCACGAGCACCTCAAGACCCTCGGCCAGTTCACTGTGCCCCTGAAGCTTCATTCCGGGGTCTCCGCGGACTTGAAGATCGAGATAACCAAAGAGTGAACCACGCCGGAGTCTGCTCCGGGGTTTCCGAAGGCACAGTCGCTCACAGCTTGCGCGGGGGATTCGACCCCGAAGGAAACATTCAATTACCCCGCCATAAATGGCGGGGATTGTCGGCAAGGCACATGTCTTTTTATAGCTCGGCTCCAGACCCCGCCCTTAAAAGGGCGGGGTCTGGAGCCGAGCACCCGATTAAAAAAGCCTCCACCGTTTAACCGCGGCCCGGGCCGGACAGGCGGCGCTTTTTTTAATACCGGCGCAACCTGCCGCGGCCCGCCGCATCCGTATCCCCTATGGCTCTTCGGGCTGAAAAAGAGATTATCCACAAGACCCCGCCTCACAACCTTGAGGCCGAGCAGTCCGTGCTCGGCGGCGTCCTCCTTGAAAAGGACGCCATAAGCAAGGTGCTCGAGATCCTCTCGCCTGACGGCGACGACTTCTATCACAGGGCCCACGCGAAGATATTCTCCGGGATGGTCTCGCTCTTCGAGAAGAACGTCCCCATAGACGCCGTGACGCTCTCGAACCTCTTCAAGGGCTCAGAGGCCTTGAGCCCCGTGGGCGGCATCTCCTATATCGGGGAGATAGTCGAGGCCACGCCCACCGCCGCCAACATCATGTACTACGCGAGGATAGTAAGGGAGAAGGCCCTCTTGAGAAGGGTCATCGAGGCCTCCACCGATATCGCGTCCCGCGGATACGAAGGCATCGATTCCGCCGACGAATTCATAGACGACGCGGAGCAGAGGATATTCAAGATATCCCAGGACAGGGCCAAAAAGTCGTTCTTCGCCCTCAAGGACATCATCAAGGACGCCTTCGAGACCATAGAGCGGCTCTATGAGAAGAAGGCTCACATCACCGGCATATCCACCGGCTACAAGGGCCTCGATAAGCTCACCTCCGGGCTTCAGAACTCGGATCTCATAATCATAGCGGGCAGGCCTGGCATGGGCAAGACGTCGTTCGCCCTCAATATCGCGGAGAACGCCGCCATAGACGGCAGTACGCCGGTGGCGGTATTTTCCCTCGAGATGAGCAAGGAGCAGCTCGTCCAGAGGATGCTTTCGTCGAGGGCGCACGTGGACCTGCAAAAACTGAGGAGCGGGTTCTTGAAGGACGAGGACTGGGGCAAGCTTACCACCGCGGTGGGCGCTCTCTACGAGGCCCCGATATACATAGACGACACGCCCGCGCAGACGGCGCTCGAGATCAGGGCCAAGGCAAGGCGGTGGAAGGAGGACCTCGGGCTAAAGCTCGTGGTGATAGACTACCTCCAGCTCATGCGCGGAAGACGGAACACCGACAACAGGGAACAGGAGATATCCGAGATATCGAGGTCGCTCAAGGCGATGGCCAAGGAGCTCCACATCCCGGTGATAGCCCTCTCCCAGCTCTCCCGAATGACCGAGCGCAGGGAAGGCAACAGGCCCCAGCTCTCCGACCTCCGGGAGTCCGGGGCCATAGAGCAGGACGCCGACGTCGTCATGTTCGTCTACAGGGAGTCTCTCTACAAGCCGTGCGACTGCCCCAGGGAGCTCTGCACCTGCGGGATGCGGAAGGGCGCCGAGCTCATCGTGGCCAAACAGCGCAACGGCCCCACCGACACCATAAAGCTGACCTTCCTAAACGAGTACACGAGGTTTGAAGACCAGGCCCCCCCGGGCTACGACGTGCAGAGCGAGTGGGTGGAGTAGGCCTCTTCCTGTCCATCAGGGTGTTGGAATTCTCCCAAGAGGTTGCTGAAAAACTATTTCAGCCTGTCATTCTGAGCCCTTCGCTCTGTCATTCTGAGCCCTTCGCTCTGTCATTCTGAGCCCTTCGCTCTGTCATTCTGAGCGTAGCGAAGAATCTCGTTCTTCCGCTCAGGACAGGCTCCGCGAAGAATCTCGTTCTTCCGCTCAGGACAGGCTCCGCGAAGAATCTCTCTCTTCCGCTCAGGATAAACTCCGCAAAGAATCTCAGGGCTGATAAAACAAGATTCTTCGTCACCTTCGGCTCCTCTGAATGACAACTTTGGGGACTTTTTCAGCAACCTGCTAAGCCCAGGTTGCTGAGAACTTTCAAGTGCTGTTAACGCCCCACCGTTCCCGGTGGGGCGTTTTTTATTTACGGGTGTTCAAATCAAACTCGTCTTTTTAAGGAGAACCGCAGTCTTTTTTTAGTCTCGCAATTATACATTGACAACGATTTAAGTGTGGCATATAATACCACATATATGAAGGGAAAGAAAATATTCCATCAGAAAAAGAGGTATCCAGACGGCAGTATCGTGGAAATGAAGATATGGCAGGTGAAACCGGACAGGTACAGGCCGCATGGGCTTAAATATTCCCTTGCATATATCGAAAAAGGCAAGCGGGTCATCGGCTATGATAATGCCGAAAGAAAAGGCGACCACAGGCATTATGGACTTTCAAGCGAACATGGAAGGAGGCAGGCAAAGGGAAATCCGTTCGTGAGGCCGATGAGACCATTTGTTTTGACAGCGTGGAGGATATGCAGAAGTTCCTCTCGCCGGAAAGGATACGGCTTTTAAGGATGGTGCATGAAAGAACCCCCAAGTCCATCTATGAGCTTGCGAAATTACTGGGGAGGGACAGGAAGAACGTAACCGAGGACATTAAAATACTCGAAAATGTCGGCCTCATAGAAAGAAAAGTCGCCAAAAGCGGCAAGGAGAAGGTGGCGCTCGTCGTTGACTACGACAGGATACAGATGGATATCGCCGTTTAGAAAGCTTGGGCTTCAATGGTGGGCCGAGCCCACCCTACGAGACTGTGCCACCGTTTACAGCCGGGTATGTTGGGTTAAGGAACGAAGCCCAATTTAAAGCCCGTTCTCATTCAGCCGGGTGGGCTATGCCCACCATTTACAGGAGTGCGTAGCGGATATTTTGGTGGGCGGAGCCCACCCTACAATACTACCACACATTAAAATCCCTCGCCGATACCAAGCTCTTATTAAAAGAAATTTTTCTCGTCTATTCCTCTATACTCACGTATAATTTCATAGGCGCGCATCTTGCCGCGCTCTTATTATCAGGTCGCGTAAAAACGCGACCTTACAGGCAACCCTATGAAAAAATTCGCCGAAATAGCCGTTGAGCTTCCGATAGAGAACACCTTTACCTACTCCGTCCCCCCGTCTCTCGCGTCCATGACGTCAATCGGCAAGCGGGCGCTTGTGCCGCTCGGCAGAAGGACCGTTACCGGGTTCGTTACAGCCCTCCATTCCTCCGCTACTCCGGGCGTAAATGAGGCGGATATAAAAGACATCATCGACATACTCGACAACGAGCCTGTCTTCGACGAGCGGATGCTCGGCTTCTACAGATGGGTCTCTTCCTACTACTTCACCCCCCTCGGAGAGGTCCTTGCGCTGACCCACCCAACGGGCATGAACATCGAAAGCCGCCGCCACCTCTGCCTTACGGAGTCCGGCAGGGTTGCGATGCAGGGCAGGAGCGGCCTCGACCTCGACATATTGAAGGCGGCGAGCAACGGGCTGACGATATCGACGATACAGAAGCGCCTCAAGGGCAGGCCGCTCTACTCCTCCGTTGAGAGGCTCAAAAAAGAGGGCCTAATATGCGAGGAGACACGGCTCAAGGGCGGGGGCAATGAGAAAACCGAGGTCTACCTGAGCGTATCCGTAAAGGACCCGGTACTCAAAAACTCTATAGCGCAGGCAAAGGTGCTGGACTATCTTATAAAGAGGGCGGAGACGCCGTTGTCCGTCCTCAACAGGGAGCTTGGGGCCACAGGCAACGCCGTCAAGAGGCTTATAGATAAAGGGATAGTGCGGGCAGAAGAGAGGCGGGTCCACCGGGACCCGTTGAGCGGCCTTGCATCCAGGAGCGCGCCGTTTGAGCCGAACAGCGAGCAGAGCGCGGCCATAGCGGCCATTACCTGGGCGCTGTCCAAAGGGGCCTACTCCCCCTTCCTCCTATACGGCGTTACGGGGAGCGGAAAGACCCTTGTCTACCTCAAGGCCCTGCAGGAGGCCGTCAGGCTCGGCAAAAAGGCGATAATACTCTCCCCTGAGATAGCGCTGACGCCGTGGCCCGCCGCCTACCTGAGATACATCTTCCCTGGCAGGGTCGCCATCTACCACAGCGGACTCTCCGCGGGAGAGAGGTTCGACGAGTGGATGAGGATATTGAACGGCGAGGCCGACATAGTGGTGGGGGCGCGTTCGGCGCTATTCTGCCCGATAAGGGACCTCGGCCTCATAATAGTGGATGAGGAGCATGAGGCCTCTTACAAGCAGGAAGAGGGGGTGAAGTACAACGCGCGGGACTGCGCCCTCATGCTCGGCAGGCGCCTCGGCATAACCGTAGTCCTCGGGTCGGCCACCCCGTCAATGGAGACCTTCCACAACGCAAGGAGCGGCAGGATAACGGCTTTGCGCCTTGAGGGGAGGGTCGCCGGGGGGGCATTGCCCGAGGTGGAGATATTGGACATGCGGGGCAAAAAGGGCGCGGTGCTCTCCGAGAAGCTCTTAAACCTGATGAAAGAGACCTTTGAAAAAAAGGAGCAGGCCCTGCTCCTCCTTAACAGGAGGGGGTTTTCAAGCTCCATAATATGCAGGGACTGCGGCTTTTCCTTCATGTGCGCCAACTGCAACGTCACCCTCACCATGCACAAGCGCGCCGGGGTCCTCAAGTGCCACTACTGCGACTCATCAATCCCCATACCGGACGAGTGCCCCTCGTGCAGGGGCGTAAACCTGATACAGCCCGGCGCAGGCACCGAGAAGGTGGAGGAAGAGGTAAAGACGATATTCCCGGAGGTAAGCACCGTGAGGATGGACAGGGACTCCACCGCAAGGAAGGGGGCCGTTAGGGAGATAATCGACGCGGTTGAGGGGAAAAAGGCCGACGTCCTCATAGGGACGCAGATGGTCTCCAAAGGCCACCACTTCCCGGGGGTCACGCTCGCGGGCATAATCTCCGGGGACACCTCCCTCTCCATCCCGGAGTTCAGAAGCTCCGAGAGGACATTTCAACTGATAACACAGGCCGCCGGAAGGGCCGGCAGGGGCCATGCCCCCGGGGTCGTGGTCATCCAGACCTTGAACCCGGAGCACTACTGCTTCAAAAACGCGCTAAGGCACGACTACGATGGCTTCTATGAAGAGGAAATAAGCCTGCGCGAAGAGGCCGGATACCCGCCTTTTACCCGCCTGTGCAACATAAGGATAGACGGGTTGAAGGAAGAGCGGGTCATAGGGGCATGTAATATCCTGAAGGCAACAGCCTCACGCCTGCTCAAGAAAGAGGCCTTGGACCTGCATGTCCTCGGCCCGGCCCCGGCCCTGCTATCAAGGATCAAGAACCGCTACCGCTACCAGATGCTCGTCAAAGGCTCGAACGTAAAAGACCTCCACCGGTTCATAAAGGGGCTCAAGACGGCCTTTGAGGCAAGGAGGTTTAGCGGGGCGGGCATTACGATAGATATGGACCCCATTTCGTTGATATAGATCCGGCTGAAAAATCTTTATCGCCCGCGTAAATTGAGGTATAATTTATAATAGGCTGTTTTATATGAAGTCAAAAGGCTTAAGTAGATAAGGATATGGCCCTGCTCAATATATTAAAATACCCGGACCCGTTCCTCAAGACAAAGGCCGCCCCGGTCCAATCAATAGACCTTGAGGTCAATAAGCTCATCTCGGACATGGTGGAGACGATGGCCCTGGCAAGGGGCATAGGCCTTGCCGCCACCCAGGTAGGGGTCGGCAAGAGGGTCGTCGTGCTCGACGTGCCTGGCGATAACGACGAAGAGAGGCGCGAACGGGGGAAAAACCTCATCGTCCTCGTAAACCCGGAGATAGTCGGCTCCTCCGGCTCCATAACCTACGACGAGGGTTGCCTGAGCGTTCCTGGTGTGACGGCCGAGGTGGAGCGGTTCTCCAACGTGACGGTAAAGGCCCTTGACCGGGAGGGGGCTTTGTTCGAGATAAAGGCCGAGGGCCTCTTCGCCATAGCCATGCAACACGAGATAGACCATCTCGACGGCATACTCTTCATAGACAGACTCTCCCGGCTGAAACGGGAGCTGATAAAACGCAAGTACAAGAAGGCGATGGAGAGACAGGACAGGGCGCTTTGATCGCAGGGCGTCCGCCGTATCCTATTTATCGAGTTAGGGGTCCTGAAGGAATTGAACATGCATAGCGAGCGCATTCTCCTAAGCCCAAGCTGCGGGGTCAAGCGAGCGAATAGAAATAGATACTTCCTTATATGTCGAAGATTCCCCGCGGAAAAGCCGCGGGGAGCTTCAAGGCTGCCTCTAAAAATCAGTTTTTTAGTTTCTGAAGCCTCGGTGGCTCCCATGCCTATGAGGGTTCATCTTTTCTGAGGTCGAGGCAGGGTGGCGAGTGAAACTTCTCAGGGCTAAAGGCCCAAGGGGTTTCAGAACGCTAAAAGAAAAAGCGGAGCATATATGCGAATATGCGTCCATTTTATTTTCGCCCCAATAAAGAGATCAGGAAAAAAGAGCTATTTTTAGAGGTAGCCTGTGAAAAGAGATAGGGCGGAAAAGATAATCTTCATGGGGACCCCCCGGTTCGCCGTCCCTTCCCTCATAGCGCTGATAGAGGCCGGATACGACCTGGCCGCCGTCGTCACCCGGCCGGATAAGCCGAGGGGCCGGGGGCTATCCACACTCCCCTCGCCCGTCAAGGAGGCCGCCATCGAGCGCGGCATACGCGTGCTTGAGCCGCGCGACATGCGGGATGAAAGCTTTACAAACGAACTCCGGTCGATAGCCCCGGACTTCATAGCGGTCGTGGCCTACGGCAAGATACTGCCCCCCTCCGTACTCGGGATACCGTTCAGGGGGTGCGTAAACCTCCACGCCTCTATTCTGCCCCGCTACAGGGGGGCCGCCCCGATAAACCGGGCGATAGTGAACGGCGATAAAGAGACCGGGGTATCTACGATGCTGATGGACGCGGGCATGGACACCGGCCCGGTCCTCCTGACCGAAAGGGTCGCGATCGGAGACGACGACACGGCCGAGGACCTCGCCGGGACGCTCTCAACAACCGGGGCGCGCCTGCTTACCGAGACCATAGGGCTCCTCGCTGAAGGCAGGATAACCGGGACCCCGCAGGACGACAGGGCGGCCACCTACGCCCCGACGCTCAAAAAAGAGGACGGCAGGATAGACTGGGCCAGGAGCGCCACTGAGGTCAAGAACCTGATGAGGGGCCTCTACCCGTGGCCCGGGGCCTACACGGTCTGGAAGGGGATGGTCTTGAAGATACACTCCGGCAACCCGGCCGGCATATCTTCTTCGGATAATCAGGCGATGCCCGGGACCGTGGTGGATATAACCGGAGACTCCATCATCGTAAAATGCGGGGATTCCGCCTTTGAGATAACCGGACTTCAGCCGGAGAACAGGAAAAAGATGGGCGCCGGCGACTTTATCAAGGGCTACAAGATAACAAAGGGAGATGTCTTTGGCCGATAGCAACGAGAAATGGCAAGGCAGCCCGGAGTCCATCGACTACAGGCCGGGGAAGGGCGCGTACCTAACGCTTTCAGGCATAGCCTTGATAGGCTTGCTCTTTGCCGGGTACTTCCTCTGGTACATTCCGACGGTAGGGCTCAGGAACATCCACCCCGCGCTCCCGTACCTGCTCGGGGCCGTGCTCATCGCGGTATGCGCCGCGGTCCTGGGCGCCGCCGCGCTCATCCTGAACGCCGCCGTGAAGGGGACGGTCCCGTTCTACTCGAAGTGGCTCAGGTGGCTCCTTATAAAATTCTATCTCCCCGTCATGGTCATGGCCGGCGGGCTTATGGGCATACCCAAGATACGGATAGAGCGGACGTTCATAGAGATAAACAACCAGATGGTGCGGCTGATGGGCAGGCGGTTCAGGCCCGAGAAGCTCCTGCTGCTCATGCCCCACTGCATACAGTTCGACAACTGCAAGATAAAGGTCACCAGGAACGTCCGCAACTGCGCGGGTTGCGGCAAATGCGAGATAGGGGACCTTCTCTCGCTCAGCGACGAGTTCGGAGTCAACCTCTTCATATCTACCGGCGGGACCGTGGCAAGGAGGAAGGTCTATGAAGACAGGCCTGACGCGGTCATAGCGGTTGCCTGCGAGCGCGACCTCACAAGCGGGGTCATGGACGCGTACCCCCTGCCCGTGCTCGCTATCGTAAACAAGCGCCCCCGCGGCTACTGCATGGAGACGGGGGTCTCCATAGGGGACGTGAGGAAGGGTATCAAGTGCCTCATGGGGGTTGGATAGGCCCTGTCCTCAAGGCCCATTCTTGCCGGGCGGGCTATTGACATCTGGTGGCGCGGGCCCTATATTTTATGATATGATTTAAAAGATCCCCGTACATGGATGGATATTGGAATCTTCCGGAGGTAGCAGGCAATGAACTACATAAAAACAGCGGCTTTGCTCGCCGTGCTTACGGCGCTGCTGGTGCTTTTAGGCAACGTGATAGGTGGCAGGAACGGGGCGACGATAGCGCTCATGTTCGCCGGCGTGATGAACTTCGTCTCCTACTGGTTCAGCGACAAGATAGTCCTCGCGATGTACAGAGCCAAGCCGGTCTCGGAAGCCGACGCCCCTGACCTCTACAGTACCGTCCGGGAATTGACGTTGAAGGCCGGGATGCCGATGCCGAAGGTGTATATCATGAAGAACGACACCCCTAACGCGTTCGCCACCGGCAGGAACCCCGACCACGCGGCGGTGGCCGTGACTTCCGGCATAATGAGCCTCCTCTCCAGGGAAGAGCTTGCGGGGGTCATAGGGCATGAACTGAGCCATATAAGGAACAGGGATATCCTCATCGCCACAATAGCCGCCACCATAGCCGGGGCCATAAGCTATCTATCCCAAATGGCCTACTTCGCCTCCCTTTTCGGCGGCTCAAGGGACGACGACAGGGGCGGTAACCCCCTTGTCACTATCGCGACCTTGATAATAGCGCCGATAGCGGCCATGATAATACAGATGGCCATATCAAGGTCGAGGGAATACGGGGCCGATGAGGGCGGGGCCTCCCTTACCGGGAACCCGCTCTATCTCGCGGACGCGCTCCGGAAGCTCGAGTACTACAACAAGAGGATACCGATGCCGGGGAATAACGGGGCCACGGCGCATATGTTCATCGTAAGCCCGCTGAGCGGAGGCAGCCTCGTCAAGCTCTTCAGCACGCACCCCCCGACTGAAGAACGCATAAAGAGGCTTGAGGCGATGGCGGGCCGAGTAAGATAAGCCGGCAAAAAGAACCGCGCCGTGCAAATGAACCTCGCCGCGGCCTTTCTATCGGGGTATCTCAAAAATCTTAACCTCATTGCAAGCAGTTCTTTAGTATTGTCTTCAACAAAATACAAGGGGTATTGCGTAGTGATATGAAACCTCTTAAGGCTCGGAAGTCTCCGGCGTATCAGAACGTTAAAAAAAGGAGAGCGGGCGAGCAGGCCTCGTGTTTTACTGCGAGCCCGGTCGACGGCGAGCGGAGCAATACCCCGAAGGCGCGCGGCAGCGCGCAAAAGGATACTCTTGCAAGAGCGCGGCAAGCCGAGGGTATTAGACCCTGAGAGAGAATAATGGAAGAAGGGGAGGCTTTCATAAAGCCTCCCCTTCTTTTACTATTCCAGGCGCCGCACCATATCAAAGTCACGAAGGCCGTTTCTTATCCCCATGCGGGCCTCCCTGCTTCGTCCTCGGGCCGTCCTTGGAGAGCAGGTATCCCTCCATCACCCTCCTGTCCTCGTCTTTCATGTCAAGGAACATTATGCCGTAGCGGTTGAGCCTTCTCTGGGCCGATTGCGCTCCGGCCGGGTGGCCGTAGTGGGCCATGGACGGGGAGCCCTCGCTCCTCACTATCTCCCCCGTTATATTGAGCGGGGTCTTGATGCCCGGTATGCAGAAGGAATACTTGAGGAGCGAACCTATCGGTATGGCCGCGCCCGTCTCAACGAACGCGCCGCTCAAGCTGATATTGACGGTGTTGCAGAAAAAAGACTCCTCGTTCCCGCTGCCCCTGTCGATAGTCAGCCTGGCCAGTATCTGCAGGACATGCCTGGATGCCCTGGAAAACTGTTTTCCGATATCTTCCATGTCCGTCATTTGAAAGGGTCCTTGAGTATTATGGCTTCCTTCCTGTTGGCGCCCACCGATATTATATACGGTTCGACCCCCGTAAGCTCCGCAAGCCTTCTTATATAGGCCTGCGCCCCTTTGGGCAGCTCATCGAAGCTCTTGGCGCCCTGGGTGCTCCGCC